>JANYCH010000355.1 GCA_025360395.1 Cytophagales bacterium
ATGAAGATAACAATAAAAACTTTTCATTTACTAAGGACGTCTACATCCGATAGCTTCATTTATACTGAAAATATATAATCAGGGTTTTATATGAAGCGTCAAAAATACAATCCTTTCTTCATTAAGGCTGAACTTAATTATTGCTTACCTGCCTAGAACAAACCTCATTCATGTTTGTATAATAGAACTATTAACCTTTCTATTTACATTAAATTGCTTAAAAGCAACTACTTTACCAATTGCCTACAACATAAAAGTTTTCAGATTTTCGTTGATATAATACATTTGCGAATTGGCCTTAAGTAACCTGCCCATAAGAAATTACCAATCCAGCCGACTAAATGAATCCCATAGTATTAGAATAATTTCCAAATTAATAAATGAGAATTATTTAAATGTCACATCAAATACAACATGTTATTTTTCAGTGATTTGGTAAGGTGAATTCTATTTTACTTCTAAATTGACAATAAGAGAACTCCAAATCCGTTCTTTATTTGATCAATCTTTGAACAGCTGAGAAGCATTTCCGTATAAGATATTATGAATTCAAATTATAAAGGTCGTATCAATAATATGAATTCAGAACTTTTAAAGTCAATTAACAATCCTTTCAGGTTTGCATTGTTTCTGCTTGCCAAGTTGCCCATTGGTTTTTTAGCGGGGCTAAGGTTGTTGGAAGCTACTCCGGAACAGGCTGTTGTTTGCATCAAGTATAAATATATAACCAAGAACCCTTTTCATTCCATATATTTTGCCTGCCTCGCCATGGCTGCAGAACTCGCCTCAGGAACATTAGGATTAATATATTCCATGGGGCTTTTCCCTGAAGTCTCAATGCTGGTAGTCCATATGGAAGCAGATTTTGTAAAAAAAGGAAAGGGTAAAGTTTTTTTTACATGCACAGATGGTGAGATCCTGGGTATTGCTGCAAATGAAACCCGTGCAACTGGTGAACCAAGAACTGTTGTTTCAACCAGTATCGGGAGGGATATAAATGGCTGTGAAATTGCCAGATTTAAAATTACCTGGTCTTTTAAGGCTAAATTAGTTAAGCCTCGTTGTTAAGTATGACTTTATTAGACTTTGACAGTTTGGCATTTTTAAAGTACACCTTAAAAGTAGTCCCTACATTTAATTCGCTTTCTACTTCAATCTTTCCACCATTATTTTCAATTATCCTTTTAACTATGTATAATCCTATACCAGAACCTTCTACATGGTCATGAAGCCTTTTGAACATGCCAAAAAGTTTATTTTTATAAGCTGGGTTGATTCCCAAACCATTGTCAGATACTGTTAAAACAGTGTATCCTGAAACTACTTTTGTGGAAACATTCACCTGAGGCATGCGTTCTGGTGAAGAATATTTCACAGCATTTGAAATTAAATTATAAAGAATACTTCTCATATTCTTGCTGGAAAATTTAAGCTCCTCTACTTCAAGGTCAATGTTAATCTGGGCTTTAAATCTTTCAATAACTGATTTTATATCAAGCTTAATTTCATCAATTAAGGATTTCAGGTGAACTACCTGTATATCGTCTGAATTTTCTTTCTGAACCTTGCTGATCTCAGTAAGATCATTCAGTGTATTTTTGAATTTTTGGATAGAAGCTGTTGTCATCTGCCTGATCTTTTCAAATTCAGGGTTATCATCATCTATTTCCAGAAATAAGGCAGTAATCAACCCTTCAATATTTGATATAGGGGCCTTTAAGTCGTGAGAAGCGGTATAAATGAAATTATCAAGGTCGTTGTTTACCTTGCTCAATTCTTTGTTATTAGCTTCCAGTTCCTTATTTTTTCTTGATAGTTCTTCTGTTCTTGTCCTTACCCGGTCTTCCAACTCATTGTTGATCATCAGAAGCTTTCTTTCCTGGATCCTTAATTGGTTATTTTTCCTGTACAGATCAACGAATACACCTACTTTAGCCCTGAGCAGATCGGCATTAATAGGTTTGTAAATGTAATCAACAGCCCCGGTCTGATATCCTTTAAAAGCGTTATTATCATTGTTATTGGCAGTAATGAAAATGATTGGGATATTTTTAAGTTTATCTCTTTCGTAAATCAGGGCAGCAGTTTCAAAGCCATTCAGGTTTGGCATATGTACGTCCATGAGAATCAATGTGAAGTCGATCTCTGTTAGTAATATTTTTAGGGCTGCCTGTCCTGAGTTAGCTTTTCGAAAAGTATAACCGTCCCTTTCGAGGATAACCTGGATAGATACCAGATTATCTTCGCGGTCATCAACAAGTAATATTTTAATTTCAGAAGAATCTGTCATTTTGCTTTTAAAGGGAGTTCTATTTATAAATCCAGATTCTCATTAATGACATCAACTGGTCGATTTTCACTGGCTTGGTGATGTAATCTGAAGCTCCTGCTTCAATACATTTTTGCCTGTCACCCTTCATAGCTTTAGCTGTTACAGCAATTATAGGCAATGTGGTGTTTTTATTCTCCCTTCTTATTTTCTGGGTTGTTTCATAACCATCCATTTCAGGCATCATGATATCCATTAACACAAGATCTATTTCCTTAGCAGGGTCATTAAGTATGCTTATGGCTTCTTTACCACTTTCAGCAGTTATTGCGTTGATATTATAACGCTCAAAAGCAGTGGTAAGGGCAAATAAGTTTCTTACATCATCATCAACAACCAAAATATTTTTTCCTTTCAGTATATCGTCTTTCAACAATATATTTTCAATAATTTTCTTTTTATCAGCAGGTAATATTGTATGGTTAATGTGAATGTATTTCATAATTTCCTCATACAAAGCATCAAAAGATTTTACATCTTTCAAAATAATACTATGGGCAATTTTCTTTAATTCTTTGGTTTCTTTTAAGCTAAAGTCTTTGGCAGAATGGATAATAATGGGAGTTAGCTGAAGTTGTTTTTTGGAATTAATTTCTTTCATTAATTCTTCCAAACCAATATCAGGCAGCATATAATCCAGCACTATACATTCAAACTGCTTTTCTTTCCAAAGCTTAATTGCTTCTTTCCCTGTATGAACAATCGTGATATTGATATTTGGGTCTTCTGCAAATAGCTTAGCTACCTGGGACGAATCTATCTCATTGTCTTCAACTAGTAATAATTCCCTGGTTTTTCTGTCATGGAACTCAATTACGTCCTTGTAAAGCTCGTTCAGATCTGAATTCTTAATTGGCTTAAGATTGAAACTTCTTGCTCCACGACTGTAGGCAAGTGGTTTATTCTCTTCTCCAGAAATTACATGTACTGGAATATGGCGAAGGTTTATGTCGTTTTTGAACAAATCAAGCACTCTCCAACCACTCGCGTCAGGCAATCTTACATCTAATGTTACAGCAATTGGACGGTATGTATTTGCGAAGTAAAATACATCACCATAATTTGAAGCAACTACAGCTTTGATTCCATATTCATGAGCTTTGTCAATCATAATTTTAACAAATCGGAGATCATCTTCGACTATTAATAAAACCTTATCTTCAGGCATTACAGAACTTCTGTCATCGCCGGTTTCATTCACCATTTCTTTCACTACCTCCAATTCAGATGCAACATTTGTTTTAGCGTAAGATTTGGCTGCCAGGATGTTGTCTAAAACATTACCACTTCCAGCCTGAATCGCTTCCAGGGCTACTAAATTAGCCTCATCAGAAACCATTTCAATAGTTTTTGTTCTCTCACCGGAAATAGACAATGGAACAAATAAAGTAAAGGTACTTCCGGAATTAACAGCGCTGTCAAGTTCCAGCGTACCTGAAAGTAGCTCTGCTAATCCACGGCTGATGGATAGACCAAGTCCGGTTCCTCCGTATTTACGGCTGGTAGAACCTTCTGCTTGCTGGAATGCTTCAAAAATGATGTTCTGTTTGTCTTTAGGAATTCCGATACCGGTATCTGATATAGCAAAACCAATAACGGTTTCAGCTTTATCAAGGATGGATCCCCTGGTTTTCCAGTTGCCTTTTACAGCCTTGTATATTCTTAATTTAACTTCTCCTTTTTCAGTGAATTTAAAGGCATTGGAAAGAAGGTTTTTCAAAATTTGATTCAGACGCTGTAAGTCAGTCTCAATCATTTCCGGCACAGATTCTTCTATGTCAATATTAAACCTAAGCTGTTTTGCTTCTGAAATTGGTTTAAAAGTTGTTTCAACAAACGAACTGATCTCTCTGAAACTAACTTTCAATACGTTGATAGAGATAAATCCTGACTCGATTTTAGAAAGGTCAAGAATATCGTTGATCAGCTGAATTAAGTCATCACCACATGAGTGAATTGTTTTCGCAAAGCTAACCTGTTTCTGAGTAAGGTTACCTTCATGGTTTTCATACAGCTGCTGCGCCAGGATTAAGAGCGAGTTCAGCGGTGTACGAAGCTCATGCGACATGTTCGCCAAGAACTCAGATTTGTATTTTGAAGTAAGAGTAAGCTGTTCGGCTTTTTCTTCGAGAGACTTTCTTGCATCCTCGATTTCTTTGTTTTTTTCCTCCACTTCTTCTTTTTGTTTCGCAAGGAGTACAGCTTTGTCCTGTAGCTCCTCGTTGGTCCTTCTCAACTCGTCAGCAAGTGATTGTGATTGGGCAAGAAGATCTTCAGTTCTTGAGTTGGTTTCGATCGTATTTAACACGATACCAATAGACTCTGTCAACTGCTCAAGGAAGTTTAAGTGAGTATTGGAGAACATATCAAATGAAGCAAGCTCAATTACCGCTTTTATCTGATTTTCGAACAATACCGGTAGTACAATCAGATTTTTAGGAGTTGCTTCTCCAAGTCCTGAATTAATTTTTATATATCTGTCAGGAATGTTTGTAATGATAATCCTTTCTTTTTCCACAGCACACTGGCCTACAAGTCCTTCACCTAAAGCAAGTTCCTGAGATTCTGAAGATTCCTTTTTATAGGCATATGCTGCAAATAGTTTCAGCTTATCCTGCTGTGTCGCTTCATCCTGGGTAAGGATGTAGAAACGTCCCAATTGCGCTGATACCACCTGGGCAAGCTCTGAAAGGATACGGCGTGTTACCGTATTCAAATCTTTCTGCCCCTGAAGCATTTGCGTAAACTTCGCCAAGTTGGATTTTAACCAGTCCTGCTCCTGATTTCGCAGTGTTGTTTCTTTCAGGTTGGCAATCATCTGGTTGATTGTATCTTTCAAGGCTTCCACCTCTCCCTGCGCTTCCACGTTGATGGTTCGGGTTAAGTCACCTTTTGTTACCGCGGATGCCACCTCAGAGATGGCACGTACCTGGGTTGTTAAGTTTTCAGCCAGCTGGTTAACATTCTCTGTTAAGTTCTTCCATGTTCCTGAGGCTCCAGGCACAAATGCCTGTCCTCCCAGTTTTCCGTCAACCCCAACCTCACGTGCCACAGATGTTACCTGTTCAGCGAATATGGCAAGCGTATCAATCATCTCGTTGATGGTATCTGTTAACTGAGATACCTCACCGGAAGCGTTAATTGTTAATTTCTGATTAAGATTACCTTTTGCAACGGCTGTTACAACTTTTGCAATACCACGTACCTGGCCCGTCAAGTTAGACGCCATATGGTTTACTGAGTCAGTTAAGTCTTTCCAGGTTCCTGCAACCCCCGGCACATGTGCCTGGCCTCCCAATTTTCCTTCTGTACCCACCTCTCTCGCCACCCTCGTTACCTCAGGGGCAAACGATTTCAGCTGATCCACCATGGTATTGGTAGTGTTTTTCAAGTCGAGGATCTCTCCTTTTACGTCCACCGTAATGGATTTGGAAAGGTCTCCGGATGCCACCGCTTTTGTTACCTCGGCGATGTTACGCACCTGAGATGTTAAGTTTCCAGACATCTGGTTCACAGAGTCCGTTAAGTCTTTCCAGGTTCCTGCTACACCCGGTACGAAGGCCTGTCCACCAAGCTTTCCTTCAGTACCCACCTCTGTTGCCACCCTAGTTACCTCAGATGCAAAGGCTCGCAGCTGATCCACCATGGTATTAAGGGTTTCTTTCAGCTGAAGGATTTCTCCCCTTACGTCCACCGTGATTTTTTTGGACATGTCACCATTTGCCACCGCGATCGCAACATCGGCAATGTTCCGTACCTGCGCTGTAAGGTTACCCGCCATCTGGTTCACAGAGTCAGTTAAGTCCTTCCAAACCCCATCGACCCCTTCCACAGTAGCCTGTCCACCAAGTTTTCCTTCAGAACCCACTTCTCGGGCAACCCTTGTAACCTCCGAAGAAAAAGAGTTCAACTGATCCACCATCGTGTTGATCGTATTCTTCAATTCTAAAATCTCTCCTTTAACATCCACCGTAATCTGGCGGCTCAAATCTCCTTTTGCCACGGCTGTTGTTACCTC
>JANYCH010000127.1 GCA_025360395.1 Cytophagales bacterium
GTGACACCAAGGGCGGAATCGCGATAGTCCAGTTGAGGTTTAATGCCGAACACAGGCGGACTCCGGGCTGGCAAAGTTCTGAGTTGCCCGACCGTGTTGAAATGGTCGCTGCAGTATTTCTCGAACGGAGCGAAAGAGAAATGCAGAAAGAAAGATTAGAATCAGGGATTCCTTTATTGATACCGGTAGTTGAGGATCTGTCTGCTTTGGCTAAGAAATTGGGTGTGAAGGATCCTTTTTAGTTTTTAGTACTTGGATTAACCCCTCTCATCTCCACGAAGGGAAGACTTTAGACTATTCAGTTCTACATAAAGTAATACCTGAAAGAACCTGATTTCATTAACAGGATTTTAAAATTATCTTTACTTCTATTAGATTTTTTATACATGCCCACTTTAAACTGGATAGGAAAAGACAAAGTTATCAATCATCATATGGACGTTCCTTTCAGGGTATTGGAACATGCCTATGGCTTTGAAAACGGCACACAAACAGGCCAGGAAACTAACAGCGGAAACAAAATAATACATGGCGACAACCTTGAAGCCCTGAAAGCTTTATTGCCTGAATACGAAGGGAAAATAAAGTGCATTTATATTGACCCGCCTTACAATACAGGAAATGAAAACTGGGTCTACAACGACAATGTTAACGACCCTAAAATAAAAAATTGGCTCGGGAAGGTTGTTGGCAAAGAAGCTGAAGACCTTACCCGCCATGACAAATGGTTGTGCATGATGTACCCACGTTTGAAATTGTTGCATAAACTATTGGCAGATGACGGGGCAATATTCATTAGTATTGATGACAATGAACAAGCCAACCTGAAATTGATGTGTGACGAGATATTTGGTGGTGCTCAATATATCTCTTCAATAGTTTGGAAGCGGAGAGCTTCATCACAAATGGCTCAAAGTAAAGTTTCAATAGATCATGAATATGTTGTGTCATACTTTAAAAAAAACACTTCTATTTTCCTTGGAACTGACAAAGATTATCAAGGCTATTCGAATCCTGACAATGATCCAAGAGGTGCATGGACATTAGGTGACTTAACAGTAGGAATGACTAGAGAGCAACGACCTAACCAGTTTTTTAATTTGATTGATCCGGAATCCTTAATTTCATATCAGGCAAGTCCTAAGCGAGTATGGACATTTGCCCCTGAGACAATGAAACAGAAATTAAACGAAAAGAGAATTGTTTTTCCTAAATCAGAAAAAGGAAAACCCATGATGAAGAGATTTTTAAGTGAATTAAAGTCAGAAATAAATCCTTTTTCAACATGGGTGTCAAAAGAAGCATATACCATTGGATTAAATTCTGAAGGCACCAAAACAATTCAAAATATATTTGTTGACAAAGTTTTTGATTACCCTAAACCTGTTTCCCTTGTTCAATTACTAATTAGTCAACTTCTTAAATCAAATGAAATTGTTCTCGACTCGTTCGCTGGTTCAGGCACAACTGCCCATGCTGTTTTAAACCTCAACAAAGAAGACGGAGGTAACCGGAAATTCATTTGTATCGAAATGGAGGATTATGCCGAAACCATTACTTCTGAAAGAGTAAAAAGGGTAATAAAAGGTTATGGCACAACTGAAGGCACTGGTGGCAATTTTGATTTTTATCATTTAGGTGAACCTCTTTTTTTAGAAGATGGGAATCTGAATGAATTGGTTGTCATCGGGAAGATCCGCCAGTATGTGTACTATACAGAAACCAAAACTCCCCTTGTTGAAATTGAGCATCAGGACAACCAACATTTCCTCGGCAAGCATAATGATTGCTGTTATTACTTCCATTACCAGAAAGATGAGGTTACATCTTTGGACCATGCATTTTTAGCTACCATGAAAACCAAAGCAGAGCTATATGTAATCTATGCAGATAAATGTTTGCTTACTAAAGAGTTCCTGACTAAGCATCACATCATTTTTAAAAAGATCCCAAGGGACATAACAAAATTTTAAGTAGTGGAAGAAAATAAGAATTTTATCATTTACAACAACCCAAGCGGGGAAGTTAAGGTGGATGTTTTTCTGGAAGGAGAAACTGTATGGCTTACCCAAAAAAGCATGGGAGAGCTTTTTGGGGTTACGAAAAAAACCATCAGTGAACACCTGGGCAATATATACGGGTCGGAAGAACTTCTAAGGGAGGCAACTGTCCGGAATTTCCGGACAGTTCAACTGGAAGGAGATAGATCTGTGAGCAGGGATTTGGAATATTATAACCTTGATGCCATTATTTCTGTAGGCTACAGGGTAAATTCTGCCAAGGCTACCCAGTTCCGCATATGGGCCACTCAAACCCTGAAGGAGTATATTGTCAAAGGATTTGTGCTGG
>JANYCH010000071.1 GCA_025360395.1 Cytophagales bacterium
GCGCAAAAAGATTACCCATAATAGATTTGTATTAACATTGAAAGAACGGAAAATTGCATTCTGGAAAATGTTCTCTCATTTCAATAAACCAAATGAAGAATTAAAAACAGTTTGTGAAATTAATTATTAGACTTTATATAACTAGAAAGTAAAATGTGAGTCAATGGCCTTGTCCTAAATGTTAATCTTTTGAAAGTCCCATTTGTACAAAAGATGGGACTTTTATTTTTCCACTAGTTTCTGTGATTTGCCGGGGCATACTTACTGCAAAGTGAATTTGTATTTAAAAAAGGCCACGATCCGATGGCGGGGCATGAAATGTAAATTTAAAAGTAATAGTTTTCCAAATAAACTTTGAAATTAAATACCTTACTACTTCACAAACTTGCGTAACTCCTTTACACTATAGATTATTATTTTCTGTCTGTCAAGGTATAAGAGTTTCTTTTGAGATGCCTCATTTAATAGCGTTGTAACAGTTTGCCTTGTAGAGCCGATAAGGTTTGCAATATCAGAATGAGTCAAAAAATTATCAATGGTCACTTCGTCCTTTCCTTCCGGATTGTGTTGAGCGGCAAGTTCTAACAGAAAATCAGTTAATCTTTCTTTCACTTCCTTGTGTATGACGCTCCAAAACCGGTTACGCACACGCTTGAGTTTAATCCCCACAAGCTTAGTAAAACTAATTGCCAGGTCAGGCCTTTTTTCGAGGATTTTCTCGAAGTCGGCAACTGTAAAAGTGCAAATGGAGGCATCGGTTTTAATTACTTGGGCAAATTCACCATCCTGATCTTCTTTTTCAAGGTTTAACTGGCCAAAAATATCGCCCTGTTCCAATACTTCAGTGATAATTTCATTCCCATCCTTATCATAATGTCCAATTTTAACATATCCTTTTTTCAAGAAATAAAGTCGATCATTGCTCAGGCTATTTAAATAAATAAATTCCTTCTTTTTGGCAGTAATAACGCCTGTCAGGACATTTAATTCTCTGCACTCCTTGAAAGACAATTTCCAGAATAGCTTGTGGTTACGAAGGAGGATGAAATTCTGATCCATATATTTAAAAATTAATCAATTACGTCACCCATTCTTTCCAGGCAAAACCTGTATTTCTTTTTGACCTTGTTTTTCCAGAAAGGGCCTCTTTTGAAAACTAATCCTACTGCAACAAAAAAATTATGCAGCCTTACCTCACCTCCACTCAAATGTCCTAAAGCCTTTTCACAGTCTCCTGTCAGGATCACATATTCAAAACCCATTGTGTTTGTATAATCATGAACGCAATCATTACTGTACATCCGGTTTTTGGAAGGATGTTTATAATAGGGAGTTAAAATTTTATGTGTAGATGCATGGCTGATCCTTTTCTTTTTAAAAGTATTGCTTAAATCCTCCTGTGCCATAAGTGAATTGGTAAGAAAGAAAAATAACAAGGCTTTTAATAACAAAACCTTTTTAAGGCTATGGACCATAGACTGAAATAGCGTATTTGTACAAAGAAACAAAAAAACTTTTTAACTTCGGAGCCTTTGAATTTAGAACAATGTTTTATACAGTTATAGTTCCTGTTTATAACCGTCCGCAGGAAATCTACTCATTATTGGCCTGCCTGGCCACTCAGACATATAAAAAATTTGAGGTTATTGTGGTAGAAAGTGGTTCATACATAAAATCTGATGATGTAGTAAAAATCTATTCGGCTAAAATTGATGTTCGGTATTTTTTTAAGGGCAATAATGGTCAGGGATTTTCAAGGAATTATGGCATGTCACAGGCAAAGGGCGATTTTTTTATAATCCTTGATTCTGATGTTTTGATCGATTCCGATTTTATAGAAAACATCAATAGAGGGGTAAGTGAATCAGGTTTAGATGCATATGGTGGCCCTGATAAATTACACCCTGCTGCAACAGATATGCAAAAAGCTGTAAACTATTCCATGACATCTTTCCTTACAACCGGCGGGATCCGCGGCAGCAAAAAAAACAAGGGAAAATTCTATCCGAGAAGTTTTAATATGGGCATTTCCCGTAAAGTTTATGAAGCGACTGGTGGTTATAAACTGCCATTTATGGGAGAAGATATTGAATTGAGTGCAAGGATCATGGCCCTCGGTTTTAAGATTGGATTAATCGAAAAGGCACATGTTTACCATGAAAGAAAGAAAGATCTGAAATCCTATTATAAACAAATGCATTGGTTTGGAAGAGCAAGGATAAACATAAACAGATATTTTCCTCAAACCTTTAAACTGATCCACTTAGTACCGGTACTTTTTGTAAGTTATCTTATTGCAACGGTTATTATTATGGTTTTCCATTGGCAGATAGGCTATATCGCATCCCTTCCACTTCAGATTTTCTTTTTTTGTGTTTTTGTCGATTCCTTATTTCAGTTTCACGATTTGAAAGTAGCATTATATTCTATCCCTACCGTATTTATTCAATTATATGGCTATGCTGTAGGCATGTCCCAGGAGTTTTTGGGAATTGGGGTGAAAAGAAATGATACCTGAGATGATAATTTTAGCCATTTCTTGCTTGATTTCAAATTATGATTATGGAGGTTCAAAAGGAATCTGATTTTGATTATAGTATTAATTTTTTATTAAACCGAACACAAATTAATACCCTTAATGCCTATTTTACTTATATTTATCAAAACAAAGGTTATATATGAGTATATATAGGCTCAATAATTCTTCCGAATTACTCAGAAAACTCACCGATGAGCTGGAGCCACTTTATGGTCGTAACGAAGCTAAATCCATTAGCTTTCTTTTAATAGAGAATATTTTTGGCTGGTATAAGACTTATATAATTGCAGGTGAACCTCTTGAAAGCTTTTCTAATTCCATATTTTCAAAATTGGAAGCTTATATGGAAAGGCTTAAAAATCACGAGCCTATTCAGTACATTCTGGGAGAGGCCCATTTTTATGGAAGAAAATTTTTTGTAGACCGTACAGTGCTGGTACCACGTCCTGAAACTGAAGAACTAGCTTCGCTCATCATCAGCCAGCACAAGGCAAAGTCAGAAATAAAGATCCTGGATATTGGCACTGGAAGTGGTTGTATCGCCATAACTCTTAATAAGGAATTGCCTCCCAGTGAGTTATATGCAATGGATATAGACAAAGAGGCTTTGCAGACCGCCAGAAAAAATGCAATGATCCATAATTCTCCAGTCATGTTTGTTCAGGACAATATCTTCCATCCTCAGCCAAGCTACCCTATGTTCGAAATTGTGGTTAGCAACCCACCTTATGTAACTGAGTCAGAAAGAGCCTTGATGAAAAGGAATGTAGTCGATTATGAACCCAATATTGCTTTGTTTGTTCCTGATGATGACCCAATTAAATATTATATTGCTATTTCAGAATTTTGCGAATTTTTCCTTCAGCCTGCAGGTAAATTATATTTGGAAATAAATGAAAGGCTGGGAAACAAAGTCATAGAGTTGCTCCAAAGCAAAGGCTATAAGGAAATTTTTTTATTTAAGGATTTTAACAATAAAAACAGGATTATTTCCGCCACCAAGCAGAATTAGGCCATTCTTTTTTATCAAAAATGCAACATCTGTAATTTACCTGTACATTTGAGTCTTTATTCTAACTCAAATGAAGTTTTTCCAAACTATAAATCCTTACAACCTTCAGAAAATTGCCGAGCATGAGATTGAATCTTCTAATTCAATTCAGACAAAATTATCTCTGGCAAATAGTGCATTCAGGTATTGGTGTAGTGTTAAGTCATGGCAGAAGACAGAAATCCTAAAAAAAACCGCCTCACTTTTACGGTCTAACAAAACTATTCTTGCAGTTGCCATCACTGAAGAAATGGGTAAACCAATTACTGAATCTTTAGCAGAAATTGAGAAATGTGCGCTTACATGTGATTATTACGGACAAAATCATGCTGAATTGTTAGAAGAACAAAAGATTAAAACTGAGTTTTTTAAATCTTATGTTACTTATCAGCCCCTCGGGATAATTCTTGGTATAATGCCTTGGAATTATCCTTTCTGGCAGGTAATAAGATTTGCCATTCCTACTTTAACAGCCGGCAATGTGGTCTTATTAAAACATGCTCCAAATGTTTTAGGCTGTGCCAAATTGCTAGAAAGCATTTTTCTTGAAGCAGGATTTCCAGAGGGTGTTTTTCAAAACCTGGTAATCAATACAGAAAACATAAAGGAAATTATTGCTGATCAAAGAGTTAAAGGAGTAAGCCTGACGGGAAGCGAGAAAGCAGGAAGTGAAGTAGCTTCTATATCAGGTTGCTTTCTGAAAAAAACTGTTTTAGAACTCGGAGGTAACGATCCTTTTATTGTTTTGAAAGACGCAGACCTTGATAAAGCAGCATCCGTGGCATTGCAATCCCGAATGCAGAACGCTGGGCAGGTATGTATCAGTGCTAAACGGTGGATAGTGGAAGAAAGTGTGAAAGATGCTTTTACAGCCAAAGTTTTAAAAAATCTACAGGAATGGGTTCCGGCAGACCCTATGCTCCAATCTACTAAAATGGGCCCTCTTGCCCGTCTGGACCTGGCTGAAAATATTGAAAAACAATATCACGCAGCTGTTGATAAAGGTGCAATACCGTTGAACCAGTTTAAAAGGGATAATTGTCTTGTTACTCCTGTAATCCTTGATAATGTCGGCCACGAATCTGTTGCGTTCAGAGAAGAAACTTTTGGACCACTTGCAGCCATCATTTCTTCTAAAACCGAAGATTATGCCATAGCACTTGCCAATGATTCGCGGTTTGGTTTAGGGGCCACAATTTTTACAGAAGATCTTGAAAAAGCTGAAAAAATAGCCCTGAGGATCAATTCAGGAATTGTGTACGTAAATGGCCTTGTAAAATCAGATCCGAGGTTGCCTGTTGGTGGGATTAACAATTCAGGGTATGGACGTGAACTGGGAAGTATGGGTTTAATGGAGTTTGTTAATGTCAAAAGTATTATAATAAACTAAAAAAAAGCCTGTCTTTAGGCAGAGCTCTTTTTTAAGAAAAACATTGATTAGATACTGATCGCAACTCTGTTTTGTATATAACCATGTGGTTAAGATCTAGTAATTGTATTGAATAAATCCCTTAGGATAATTTTGACATTCAGGTTTACCTGACTGCTGTTTATCGTTCCTTTTATAGGATTTCCTTTGGATTTCTTTTTACAAAATTTATCTAACCACAAAAAAAACAGGATCACTTCCTTAAAACACATCAATATTTCGTAAGCTTGCGTAATAGCACATAAGAAACTGTCTAAGGGTTATGAATAGAATAATAAAAAAAATTGCAGTGCTTGGTTCAGGTGTCATGGGCTCCAGGATAGCCTGTCATTTCGCCAATATAGGGATTGAAGTTTTACTTTTAGACATAGTTCCTAAAGAACCAAATCCAGCAGAATCGGCCAAAGGTTTAACAACTGAAAGCCCCATAGTAAGGAATAGGATAGTAAACGATGCGCTTGCCGCTGCTGTAAATTCAAACCCCTCGCCCCTTTATAAAAAGTCTTTTCAGTCGAGGATTAAAACTGGCAATTTCGATGATAACCTGAAAGACCTTGGTTCATATGATTGGATTTTAGAGGCAGTGGTGGAAAATCTTGCTATAAAACAGTCGCTTTATGAAAAAGTAGAAGAAGTAAGGGCAAAAGGATCGATAATATCAACTAACACTTCAGGTATCCCCATGGGAATGTTATGCCAGGGAAGAAGTGAAGATTTTAAAACCAACTTCTGCGGGACGCATTTTTTCAACCCTCCTAGGTATTTAAAGTTACTGGAAATAATTCCCGGTCCAAATACAAGCCCTGAACTTTTAAAATTTATTACTCAATACGGTGAAAAGTTTCTAGGAAAAGATACTGTCATATGCAAAGACACCCCTGCCTTTATAGCAAATAGGGTTGGGATTTACTCTATAATGGAAATTCTACATTCAGTTGAGAAACTAGACCTTTCTGTTGAAGAAGTTGATAAGCTGACCGGACCAATAATCGGCAGGCCAAAATCTGCCACATTCCGAACGGGAGATGTAGTGGGGCTTGATACCCTGATCAATGTTGCTAACAATCTATCTGCAGGTCTTAAAACTGATGAAAGAAAAGATGTGTTCCTTTTGCCTGGTTTCCTTAAAACCATGGGAGAAAATAAATGGCTGGGAGATAAAACCGGACAGGGATTTTATAAAAAAACCAAAAATGCCAGCGGCGAAACTGAAATATTGTCTCTGGACCTTAAAACATTAGAATATAAACCGCAGGGTCGCTCAAAGTTTTCAACCTTGGATCAGACCAAAGCAATTGATGACGTTAAAAAACGCTTCAAAGTATTGGTAGCAGGTCAGGATAAGGCAGGAGAGTTTTACAGGAATACTTTTGGCAGTTTGTTTGCCTATGTTTCCAATAGGGTGCCGGAGATTGCCGATGAACTTTTCAGGATTGACGCCGCCATGATCGCAGGTTTCGGTTGGGAACATGGTCCATTTGAAATCTGGGATGCAATTGGGGTAAAAAATGCCTTGCCAATTATAGAAAGTACTGGGAATAAAGTTGCTCCATGGGTTAATGAGATGTTAACGTCCGGAATTGAATCCTTTTATAAAACCAAAGGAGGTATAAAAAATTATTATGACATTCTATCAAAATCTTATAAACCAATTCCTGGCAGAGAAGCATTTATAATCCTGGAAGATTTAAAGCCAGGAAAAGTTGTTTGGGGAAATGCCGATTGCAGTATCATAGATCTTGGAGATGGAATTTTGAATTGTGAGTTTCACAGCAAAATGAATACTCTGGGCAGCGGGGTAGTGGCAGGAATAAACATGGCCATAGAAATGGCTGAAAAAAACTACCGCGGACTAGTCATTGGAAATCAGGGAGCTAACTTTTCAGTAGGGGCAAATCTTGCCATGCTTCTGATGTATGCAGTAGATCAGGAATGGGATGAAATCAACCTGATGATCCATACTTTCCAGAATACGATGATGAGGGCAAGGTATTCTTCCATTCCTGTTGTAGTTGCACCTCATGGTTTGACGCTTGGTGGAGGTTGTGAATTGTCTTTGCATGCCGACAGGGTAGTTGCTGCAGCTGAGACTTATACTGGTCTTGTAGAATTTGGTGTTGGTTTAATTCCCGCAGGAGGAGGTACAAAAGAAATGACCCTTCGTTTTTCAGAAAATTATGAAGAAGGAGATGTGTTGTTAAACAGTTTAAGAAATACTTTTCTAACTGTAGGCCAGGCCAAAGTTTCCACCTCTGCCCATGAGGCATTTGATTTAGGATTTTACAGAAGAGGAGATATTATTGTAGTAAATAAAAACCAGCAGATAGCTGAAGCAAAAAGAGTTGCTCAGTCCATGGCAGATGCAGGCTACACCATGCCTCAGCAAAGAAAGGACATCAGAGTTTTAGGAAAACAGGGTTTAGGAATAATCTATGTTGGCGCAGCATCAATGCATGCAGGCAGGTATATTTCTGAACATGATAAACTTATTTCAGAAAAGCTTGGATATATTATGTGTGGTGGCGATTTATCCCAACCTTCACTTGTATCTGAACAATATTTGCTGAACCTGGAGCGTGAAGCCTTTTTGTCCCTTTGCGGTGAAAAGAAAACCCTTGAAAGAATCAAGCATATGCTGGATACAGGGAAGCCGTTAAGAAATTAATTTCAATTGAATTGAAGTATTGGATTTAAAATATCTCCAGTACTTCAATATTTTTACCATTGAACTGAATCTTTTCTCCTCTTTTCATTCCGATCAATTCCTTTCCTATTGGTGAAAGAGAAGATACTGCGTAGTACTGGCTGCTATCAACCGTTATCAGGCCGGCACTTATTGAAATGTAGTAATTCCCGGAATTGCATATAACCAGGCTTCCATTTGCAACTACTTCCAAATTTTTAAACACTGCAATCCTTTCGAGCAGCTGCAATTGTGTTTCTAATTCTGCTTTTTGCTTTGTGCTTTTTTCTATTTCAAGCTGGGCCATTGCCCGACCTGTTTCATATTTATCGCCCATGCTGCTTTTAGTGTCCGAATTAGCAGATTCCTGGGCCTTTTTTATTGTATCCTTTACCTGAAGCAGTTTAAGCTGTATAATTTCTACACATATTTTATTCAGGTTCTCTTTTATATTCAACACTCAAAAAGGAATTTAGAAGGATAAACCTATTAAAAATAAAGCGAATATTTAGCTAAACTATTTCAATCTATTTGTGTTTCTTAGCTTATAACTTTAATAAACTTTATACCAATGAAAAAGATTATTTTATCCTTGTTTGTGGTTTTTACAGGCCTGAACAACGTTTTTGCCCAGTCGTGTTGCGCTAAAAAAAGTAACTGTGACGGAATGGTGGCTTTAGCATCCAACAAAGATTTCCAGGATGCCCATCTCGCACCTGAACCTTTGGATTACAAAGAAGACAAAGGCAAAATGATAACATTCAACACTCCAGATGGGAAAACCGGCAATGCTTTTGCTGTATTATCAGGCAAACCTACAACGAAGGTTTTACTGGTTTTTCATGAATGGTGGGGTTTGAATGATTATGTGAAAAGGGAGGCTGAAAAGCTTCAGAAGGATTTAGGGAATGTAAATGTTTATGCAATAGACCTTTATGATGGAAAAGTTGCTTCAATACAAGATTCTGCTGCAAAATACATGCAGGGAATGAATCCTGAGCGCGCTGCTACTATAGTGAAAGGATTGATTTCTTCATTAGATAAAAAAGCTGAAATAGCCACAATTGGCTGGTGTATGGGCGGAAGCTGGTCTTTTCAGGCTGCCCTAATAGCTGGTTTACAGGCGAAAGCATGCGTGATGTATTATGGTTTCCCCGAGACAGATGTAGAAAAAATCAAAACCCTCAAAACAGATATTCTCTATTTCCAGGGCTTACAAGATGCATTTATATCAAAGGAAACTGTTGATAAATTTGAAGCAAGTGTAAAAGGAGCTGGTAAAAGGATCATAGTTAAGAAATACGAAGCAACTCATGCTTTTGCTAATCCAAGTAACCCAAAATTTAATAATGAAGCTTCCGCGGATGCTTATAGACTGAGCCTGGCATATTTCAAAAAGGGCCTTTCTTTAAAATAACTTAGTATAAATAATAACCAGGTTTAATTAAAACCTGGTTATTATTCAATTAATATCTCATTTTATCTTACTTCAATGGTACGCTCATTTACTTAAATTACTCCATTTTTTTTGCAAATACTTGATAATCAAATAATACAATTTTTTTTGGATTTATTTTAAGATATTGTACAACTAACAATTTTAGTTAAGTGACGTAACAATAATAAATTTCTAATATAATTTGAAACGTAATAAATTTTTAGTATTGGTACTCTTCTTTGCCAACGTCTGGTTAACTGTACTTAAATCTTATGGCCAAAAAATTGAGTTTGAGCATCTGAGTATAGCCCAGGGTTTGCCAAGCAATTATGTTACTTCTGTTGTCCAGGATAAATATGGGATGATGTGGTTTGGAACATTTAATGGGCTTGTAAGATTTGATGGATACAATTATAAAGTCTTCCTACATAACGAAAAGGATTCTTTATCCTTAGCTGATAATCTTATTCGCTCTTTGCATTTGACAGCAGGTGGAAATTTGATAGTTGCCAACGAAAACCATGGTTTCTCCATATTTGATTTTGAAACTGAACATTTTACTAGGTATATGCACATTGAAAACAATAAAAATTCGTTATCAAACAATAACATTATTAGTGTACTTGTTGATTCTAAAGGTATAATTTGGATTGGTACCTGGGAGGGAATTAACAGATTTGATCCGGTTAGAAAATCTTTCAATTTTTATACTATAAAGAGTAACGTAACACAAAATTACAGTAAGGAATTTATATCCTCTATTGCAGAAGAACCCGATGGAAAATTATTATTGTATACAACGGGAAGCAGGATTGTAAGATTTAATCCACCAACACAAACTTATGACTTTTTAAAACTTCCAGAATTGCCAAGCCCCAAATTGAAGCTGAACAGAGGAGGGGTTTTGTTTATTGATAAATCGGGCACGGTTTGGATTGGTTCTGAACTTAATGGGCTTATTAAATTAAATACCAGTACGATGCAAACAAAAACGTATAATGTTGAGAATAGAAAGCTCTCTTCTAACATTATATTGTCCATCATGCAAGATTCTAAAGGTATAATGTGGGTTGCAACTGATGGTGGTGGCTTATTAAAATATGATAAAAGATCAGATACTTTCGAGGCTTTTCTCTATAATCCTGTAGATGAAACATCACTAAGTGGAAATGCCATTTACAATGTTTATCAAAGTAAAGATGGAAATATCTGGGCTGGTGCTTTTGCAGCCGGATTGAATGTATACAAGCCCAATAAAAGGAAATTTGAACGATACGATAATAAAGGTTTTTTAGGAAAAAAATTAAGTTACAAATCAGTTCTTTCTTTTGCCGAGGCAGATAGTGGTAGGATTTGGGTTGGAACAGACGGCGGTGGATTAAATTTGTTTAATTCTAAGGATAAACAGTTCACTTATTTTAAAAAAGATAATTCAGGAATCTGTTCTGATGTCATCAAATCGCTGTTAAAAGATTCCAGGGGAAATATTTGGATGGGTACATATGGGAATGGTTTATGTAGGGCAAATTTTAGTACTAATACTTTTGAACACTTTTCAACATTTGAAAAAGCAAAGAGCAGAACAATTAGCCATCCTAACGTTTGGGCTTTAAAAGAGGATAAGGACTCAAATGTCTGGATAGGTTTGCTTGATGCAGGAATAAATAAATATAATTACTCGAGCGATTCCATTGAGAAATTTAATTATTTGGGAAAGGGAAATAGTTTGAAAGAAGGTAGTATAATTTCTATGCTTGTTGACGAAAAGAACAAACTTTGGATTGGTTTAGAAAATACTGGACTTATTTGCGTTGATGCCAATAGGCATAATTCGATTTTATATACCAAAAGAAATAATCTGCCATCTGAGAATATTGCTTCACTTTTTCAAGACAGTAAAAATAGGATATGGGTTGGTACAAAAGGTGGCGGTTTATCCATGTTAGAAAATTCAAATGATAAAAAATTCAAAAGCTATCTTAAAAAAGACGGTTTGCCAGGTAATTCTGTTAATTCTATTCAGGAAGATTTAAAAGGCAATTTATGGTTAGGGACTAATAATGGATTGTCTCGATTTGATCCGGTTAAAGAAAGCTTTATAAATTTTGACTTAAGTGACGGTCTCCAATCAATGGAATTCGAAAAAAATGCCTCTCTTATGGATGATCTTGGGTATATGTATTTTGGGGGTACTGATGGGTTTAACAGATTTCATCCTGATAGTATCTTTTTCAACAAAATTCTTCCTAAAATATACATTTCGGGTTTGAATTTATTCAATAGTAGGATTGAAGCCGGTGTTCGATATAATAATAAAATTTATTTTACTAAACCCATTCACTTATTAGATACTTTGGTTCTCGACCATTCAGATTACGTGTTTTCAATAGAATTTGCTTGTACTGAATTCACCAGTCCTGAAAAAAATCGATTTGCCTACATGTTGGAAGGTTTTGATAAAGATTGGATATACGTAGATGCTACCAAAAGAAATTCTACATATACTAACCTGGCGCCTGGTGATTACATTTTTAGAGTTAAGGCCGCAAATAACGATGGTCTTTGGAATAATGAAGCAAAGTCTTTGTTTATCAGTGTTTTACCTCCTTGGTACAACACCTGGTGGTTTAGGACTATAGCTTTATTAATAATTTTTATTTCCCTTCTATCCCTATATTATTTAAGGATCAGGAGCATAAAAAACCTCAATATCCAATTGTCAAGCCTGGTTTCAATTAAAACTGCTGAAATACAAAAGGTAAACCTTCAATTGATTTTACAAAATGATATTACAACAAAAGCAAACCGGCAGCTTGAGGCGCAGCAAGAAGAAATCCTGGTTCAAAAAAAAGAACTGGAATCCATCAATGAAAAACTAAATGAATTGAATAGAACAAAGGATAAGTTATTCTCTATTATTGGTCATGATTTGAGAAACCCGGTTTCTGCTTTATCTTCCTTAACTAGTATGCTTCAGCAGAATTACGCAGTTCTTAATGAAAAGGAAAAAGTCCAGATCGTAGAACATATTCAAACTTCTGCTACTTCATTGAAGATTTTAGTTACCAATTTACTTAATTGGGCTTTGGTACAGGGCCGGAAACTACATCCTCACCCGGAAACTATCAATGTTAAAGAGATTACTTCACAATGTTTTAATCTTTTGCAGCTTCATGCAATAGGTAAAAATATTAGGTTGGAAAATAATTGTAGTCCCGTGCATATTGTTTATGCCGACTCTGAAATGATCCAAACAGTCATAAGGAACCTGGTTAGCAATTCTATAAAATTTACTGAAAGGGATGGTACAATTTCAATCAGCACTGTATTGGATAAAAATAATATTATATCAATCCTGGTAAGTGACAATGGGTCCGGGATGGATAGCAACAAGGTTTTGAGTTTGTTGACCAAAGAAAAAATTATAAGTACAAAAGGTACTTCGCAGGAGAAGGGGACCGGAATTGGCCTTGTAATTGTCCGCGAATTTATTGAAGCGAATAATGGAGAACTGAATATTGAAAGTATTCCGGGAAAAG
Source organism: Cytophagales bacterium (assembly GCA_025360395.1). Taxonomy (GTDB): domain Bacteria; phylum Bacteroidota; class Bacteroidia; order Cytophagales; family UBA9547; genus UBA9547. The sequence continues at coordinate 12,680 of JANYCH010000071.1, forward strand.
GAACAACTTTTACAATCAGGCTACCTGGTGATAAAATGATGGCATAAAAAAAGGGCGTTAAGCCAGATTATTTTTTATAACAAACAGCTTTCAAAGCTTCTACAGTCCTCTTTACATTAGGAAGTATTTCTTCAATCAAAGTTGGTGCGTATGGCAAGGGAAGGTCTTTACTTGCCACCCTGTGTATTGGAGCATCTAAATAATCAAAAGCATATTTCTGAATATGGTAGGTGATCTCCGAAGAAATACAACCAAGGTTCCAGGCCTCTTCAAGACAAACCAACCTGTTTGTTTTCTTAACTGATTCGACAATTGTTTTATAATCTATAGGACGAACAGAATAAAGATCAATAACTTCTACAGATATTCCTTCTTTTGCCATTTCATCGGCTGAAGCATAAGCAACTTTCATCATTTTGCCAAACGAAACCAATGTCACATCTTTTCCTACACGGTCTATATGAGCAACTCCAATCGGTATTAAATATTCTTCTTCCGGTACTTCTCCTTTATCACCGTACATCACTTCAGATTCCATAAAAATAACAGGATCATTGTCGCGAATGGCAGTTTTTAATAAACCCTTGGCATTATAAGGATTAGAAGGTACAACCACTTTTAAACCAGGGGTATTTGCATACCAGTTTTCAAAATTCTGCGAATGCTGAGAACCTAACTGGCCTGCATTTCCTGTAGGACCACGAAATACGATAGGAACGGTATATTGGCCACCAGACATGCTCATTACTTTTGCCGCCCCATTTATAATCTGGTCAATTGCAACTAAAGAGAAATTGAAAGTCATAAACTCAATGATTGGACGTAAGCCATTCATGGCAGCACCAATGCCTATGCCTGTAAAACCAAGTTCAGCGATTGGTGTGTCTATAATTCGCTGAGGACCAAATTCCTCTAGCATTCCCTGACTTACTTTATATGCTCCGTTGTATTCTGCAACTTCCTCTCCCATTAAAAATATAGAAGGATCTTTGCGCATTTCTTCATTAAGAGCCTCACGAAGTGCTTCGCGAAATTGAATTTGTCTCATTAGGTAGGATTAGAAAACGGGCGTAAAATTAGAATGAATTGCTGTATAATCAATGTTTGATGAAATTATGCTGTAAACTATTTCAACAAAAGGTAACACGCTAATGTTGAAACAGATTATTTCTGAATAATGCGGTCAATTTTCTCAGCTATAACATCGAAAATTACATTCACATCCCCTATGCCGTTAATCTCTACAGTTTTGCCCTGTCTGCTGTAATATTCTTTGACGGGTGTAGTTTCGGCTTTGTAAACATCTATCCTTTTTTGTATTACTGTGGGGTCAACATCGTCGGCTCTACCCGAGGTTTTCCCTCTTTCAAGGAGCCTTTTTTTTAATTCTTCTTCTTCCACTTCCAGCGAAACCAAAATATTAATTTTTTGTTCCCTTGCTTCTAACAGGGCATCTAAAGCCTGGGCTTGTGCCGATGTACGAGGAAAACCATCAAAAATAAAACCTTTTGCACCAGGATTTTTTTCAACTTCAGACTGAAGCATCTTAATGGTCACATCATCAGGTACCAATTGGCCTTTGTCAATATAACTTTTGGCCAAAACCCCTAGTTGGGTCTCTCCTTTAATATTCGCCCTGAAAATATCTCCCGTTGAAAGGTGGGCCAGTCCGTATTTAGAGATGATATTTTGGCTTTGAGTGCCTTTGCCAGCCCCTGGTGGCCCAAAAAGTATAAGGTTAAGCATAAATTTATTTTAACTTCAGTTAAGCCAACAAAAATAAGTTTAAATACTACAATTTTACATAAACCATTGCCGATAATTAAAAACCACAACCGTTTTTAAATGAAACAGATCAAAATATTCGATTCCAGAGAGGTTGCCCTGCAAAGGCTTATTGAAAACAGGCCTTTTACTGTCAGCCTCAATAACCTGAAAATTTGTCTGGTAAGATACGGTTCATTTATTTCAGCTTTTAAATCTGCATGTCCCCATTCGGGTACTTCTTTGTCTGAAGGATTTGTAAATTCAGAGAATGAAATTGTTTGCCCTTTGCATGGATACAGATTTAGCCTCATTGATGGATCGGAGAAATCCGGACATTCCTGTGAACTATATCTTTACGGAACAGAATTAAGAGAAGATGGCCTTTTCATAAATTTAAAATAGGGGAACTAAACAGTCCGAATATTTATTATACATGTACATACATTTAAATGCAAAGATCTTACTTTCTTAAAACTCTGGCAGCCCTTCCATTAGGGGCATTAGCGATGGATTTAAAAGATTTTACCCAAAAAATTTCTTCCGAAAAATATTCAGAAAGGATGCCTGCCATCTTTATTGGGCATGGTAACCCTATGAATGCTTTATATGACAATACTTTTACCCAGACGTTGTCAAAAATTGGAACTTCATATGAAAAACCTAAAGCAGTATTGGTTATTTCAGCTCATTGGCTTACCAAAGGGACTTTTGTGGCAGATTCGCCCAATCCGGAAACTATTCATGATTTTGGAGGGTTCCCAGATGCCTTATTCCAGGTACAATACAATGCACTGGGTGCGCCCGAAATTGCAGAGGAAATTGTAAAGAATATTCCGGCTATTCAATTAGACCATGAATGGGGTTTAGACCATGGTGCATGGACAGTTTTGAAGCATATTTACCCTAAGGCTGATATACCGGTTTTTCAGATGAGCATAGATTACAGCCAACCGGAAAGCTACCATCTTGAATTGGCCAAACAACTTGACTTTCTTCGGACCAAGGGTGTTTTAGTGATGGGAAGTGGCAATATTGTTCACAACCTTCGCCTTCTTAATTGGCAAAATCCTGAGTCCACTTTTGATTGGGCCAAAGAATTTGATGAAAAAGTAAAAAGCCATTTGATTGACGGAAATTATAATGAACTTACAAACTACAGGACATGGGGAAAGTACGCCCAACTCTCTGTTCCAAGTAATGATCATTACTTGCCTATGATGTATGTTTTAGGTGTTTCAAAACCAAAAGAAGAATTAAAATTCCTTTTTGAAGGTTTTGAAATGGGCAGTATAAGCCAGCGTTGTTTCGCATTTGCATAGAGGGCATAGTATTTGAGCAAGTATCAGAAATTGGAACTAATTTTGTCCGGTAGAAATTATTGAAAATAAATGGTATGAAAAAGATAAGTATATTCCTGGTGGCAATCCTAACAATATTGCCTATAAGCCATAACTTCTCAACAAAGAAAGGGATTAACTGGATGACATTTGAACAGGCAACCAAATTATCAGAAAGCAAGCCTAAAAAGATGTTGATAGATGTTTACACTGATTGGTGCGGCTGGTGCAAGCGGATGGACAAAACCACCTATGAAGATGCCTCTGTTATTGACTATGTCAACAAAAACTTCTACGCAGTGAAACTAAATGCAGAAAGTGCTAAAACTATTACTTTCAATAGCAAATCTATGACAGAACAGGCTTTGTCAGGACAGGTTTTTGGTGTTTCCGGTTATCCCGCAACAGTTTATCTTGACGAAAAAAGCACTGTGATAGGCGCTGTTCCCGGATATTGGGACGCTTCAGATTTTTATAAACTTAACAGATATATTGCTGAGAACATTTACCAAAAGAAAATTTCTTTTGATGAGTACAAAGCATCAGTAAAGTAATATTATTTGTCTTCTTTTAATTATTTCAGCGGGGATACTATTGCTGCACTTGCAACCCCTCCGGGGGTAAGTGCATTGGCCGTAATCCGGGTTTCAGGTCCAGAATCAATAGCAATGGTAAACAGCATTTTTAAAGGGAAGGATTTAACCAAACAAGAGACCCATACCCTTCATTTCGGCAAAATCGTCAAAGAGGAGGAATTTATTGATGAGGTTTTAGTTTCCGTTTTCAAAGCCCCAAAGTCGTTTTCGGGCGAAAACCTGGTTGAAATTTCCTGCCATGGTTCAAATTATATTGTCGCTACGATCCTTAAGTTATTGATTCTCAAAGGTGCCCGATATGCAAATCCCGGCGAATTTACCAGGCGGGCCTTTTTAAATGGAAAGTTCGACCTGGTTCAGGCAGAAGCCATAGCAGACCTGATCCATTCAGATTCAGAGGTCTCACATCTTATGGCCATGAACCAGATGAGAGGTGGCTTTTCAAATAAAATTAGTCTGCTAAGAGAGAGGCTGGTAAATTTTGCTTCTTTGTTAGAACTGGAATTGGATTTCAGTGAAGAAGATGTGGAGTTTGCCGACAGGAGCCATCTTAAATCTCTGATTCTTGAAATGCAGACAGAAATAGAAATCCTGACAGATTCTTTTTCATTAGGCAATGTTTTGAAAGAAGGAATACCAACCGTAATAGCTGGAAAGCCAAATGCGGGTAAATCTACTTTACTTAATGCCTTGTTGAATGAAGAAAAAGCAATGGTTTCTGAAATAGCAGGAACAACCCGGGATGTAATTGAAGACGAGATTACCATAAGCGGGGTAAAGTTCAGGTTCATAGATACCGCAGGACTTCGGGAAACGGAAGATACGCTTGAAGCCATGGGCATAGAGCGGACCATGAAAAAGCTGGATGAAGCCAGCCTGATCATTTATTTGTATGACATCAATTCAACTACTGAAGAAGAATTAGTACAGGTTGAAAGCGACCTTATCCTGAGGTCGACCCCTTATATTTTCGTTGCCAATAAAACTGATAAGGTGCAAGATTTAAAACCGTCCACCGTTAACCGTCCACTGTCAACTATTCATATCTCCGCTGCTAACAAAAGCAATCTTGACCAGCTAAAATCCCGGTTATTGAAATTGGTAAATGCAGATAGCTTCAGGTCTGGCAATACTGTCATCACAAATGCCAGGCATCATGAAAACCTAACTAAAGTAGCCGGGGCTTTAAAGCTTACAATTGATGCTCTTGAAAATAATCTGAGCAATGATTTTCTTGCATTGGAAATAAGGCAGGCTTTATATTATCTGGGAGAATTGACGGGTAGTATTACCACAGAAGATCTTTTGGGCAATATTTTTAGCAAATTTTGTATCGGAAAGTAATCATCTTAATACATTCAATTTTTTTTTCGTCATTCTGGTGTTCATTTCAAAACAATTTTGAACTTCTTATCAACCACTTCTACTTAATATTTCTTTAACTTCCAAATAATATTACCTTTACACTTTAATAATTTACAAATATTAGATGTTAGAAGGATTAGCGAAATATAAAGAGTCCGGTGTATTTATTTTTAAGCCTGAGGACAGATTGGCCGCAGTGTGCAAAGGAATCCCGAACGATAAAAGCGGAGTATATGTAATTTATGCAATTTCCGGCAAAAAAAAGGAACTGGTTTACATAGGAAGAACTGGTCAATTGCTTTATGGATACCCCAAACACCGTAAGGGTGGATTGAGAGGGCACTTTACTACAGGCAAGCAACAACTGGGTTATCCTGTAATGAATGTACGCCAGATATCCTGGCCTAAAAAAATGAAAGACGACAATATCGATTCTTTAGAAGTGCAATGGTTTGTTACTTTAGATGAAAGTACAAATGACTGTCCTATGATTCTTGAAAAAGATTTGCTGGCCAGTTACAAGAAAACCGAAGGTGATTTTCCTGCTTGGAATAAATTATCTTAGTTTGTAGCAGTCACCTCTTATAGTTAATTTTTATTACTGCAATATTCAAATGCATGCAGAGAAATTTGTATGCATTTGATTTTAAATCCTGGCAGTCAGATTTTTAGTTTTTCTGTTACTTTTTATCATTCAGTATTTCGTAGGGACATTCTAATCTCCTCTGTCAATTGTTTTTAACCTCATTTGAGAGCGAGATCCAGAACAACCTATGCCATCTAAATCCGTAAATCCTACTTTTAGTTATTGGATAAAATGAAAATTGCAGAAACTCAGAATCTTATATCAAATATTTCAGACCAGGAATGGAAAAGTGAGTTAGAGAAAGCTTCTTCAAAATACCACATCATAGGTGCCTGGATCGCCATTATTTTTAACCCTCTTTTTGCTTTCACGGATTATATAAACTTACCGCTGCATTGGCAGCAACTTGCTTTAATCAGGTTAAGTATTTCAGCAGTTACCCTTTGTGTTTTGCTTACGAGACGGAAGACTAATATCCCTTCTTATTTTGTAATACTGGTCCCGTTTTTATTGATTTCACTTCAAAATGCTTACACTTTTAGCCTTGTAAGCCCTGATTCTATTCTGGAACACAGTATTAACTATATAGCCTTACTGATTGGCGGTGCCATGTTCATACTTTGGCGTTGGACTTATTCAGTATTGGTTGTATTGGTTTCGGCCAAAACAACGCTTCTTTTTGTTCATCTTAATACTGCTGTGACCAAAGAACAATTCATGGTAAAGGGTGGATTTTTATTGCTTGCTGTTGGTATTTTTATGATCGTCCTGATAAAAGCGAGGTATGATTTGACGATCAGGGAAATTAAGGCAAGGCTAGCATTAAAAGCCAGTAATGATGAACTTGGCCTTCAAAAAGAAATTGTTGAAAAAAGTAATCAGAAAATAACCGATAGCATCAAGTATGCTAAAAGAATTCAGGATTCCATATTGGGAAACCTTTCGAGAATGGAATCATGGTTTCCAGATTCATTTGTCCTTTTTATGCCCAAAGATATTTTGAGCGGCGATTTTTACTGGATGTATGAAGATAAACCAAACCAGGTAAAAATAGTGATAGCTGCAGATTGTACCGGCCATGGAGTTCCTGCTGCCATGATGACGGTTTTGGCAAACTCCATTTTGAACGAAGTGGTTATACAGGCAAAAATTTACTCTCCTGATAAAATACTGTATTGCCTTGATCAAAAACTATCTGAAAGCTTAAACTCAAGGTCGGAAACCGAAGAAAAGATCAATGATGGAATGGACGTTAGTATATTGAGTTTTACTCCCTCTGGAACAAGTTTTGCGGCCGCTAAAAATCTTTTATTTATAGTGAACGGAACTGAAACCAACGTCATCCCGGGATCTAAGTTCCCAATAGGAAGCACTCAATATGGCGATACCAAAGTATTTGAAAAGCATGATCTTACATTGGCAAAAGGTACAAAACTATATATGTATTCTGATGGCTATCCAGACCAGTTTGGCGGGACAGAGAATAAAAAATACCTTAGTAAACGTTTTAGGGAATTTCTATTAAATACAAGTAAGGTTCCCATGGCTGAACAGAAACAAAAACTTACCTCAGAGTTTATTTCATGGAAAGGTGCGCAGTCTATAAATACAGATGATGTTCTGGTAATTGGAATAGAAGTTTAATCCATACTTTTATAATCCAATGTAAATATGAAGTACTTTTTATGTTTATATTGCCTTTTTAATTTTTTAGTCGCTGGACTTTCTCAATGTCCTGACACATTGAAACTCTATAATTTTCCATGTTGTATTTCTGGTATGGATTGGTCAGAAAGCGACCAGAGATTATATCTTGTAAGCGATGTTAACAACTTCGTTTATGTTGCAAAAGTCAACTTGAATGAAATGGTATCCCAAGTAATAGATTCAATCAGTATTGTTAATTCCCCACATAAAATAGGCCTTGAAGCCATCCGTAAAAAAGGAAACACCTTTTACTTTGCTTATGAAAAGGACGAAAATACCAATGGGCATAGATCTGCTACTGCTTTTATTTCAAAAGGA
>JANYCH010000129.1 GCA_025360395.1 Cytophagales bacterium
AACACCAGATGTAAAAGAAAAGGAAAGCATTTATAGTGCTGCAACAAAGAAAAATGATAGCTGGGTGGCACACAACAATCTTGCAGCTGTACAATTAGAGCAAGCTAAGAAATCTGCCAATGCTGATGAGAAAAGGAAACTGATTGAAAGTGCACTTCTTCACCTTGAGATTGCAAGGGTTAAAAATGAAGCAGCACCTGAGGTTCAGGCCAATATTGGAACTGCATATTTGCTTTCAGGTGATTTATTAAAAGCAAAAGAAGCATTGGCAAAAGCTGGTCAAATGAATAAGAGCGATGAGGTAAGTGCTGGTTTAAATGCTGTACTTGGAACATTACAGATTAAAGCAGGCGATTACAATGGTGCAATTGCTTCCTTAAGTAAAGGTTCTGATGCTCCTGAAGTAAAATACAATTTAGCTTTAGCATATCTTTTAAATAAAAATTTCGATACCGCAAAGGCCGCATTTAAGGAAGCAGAGAACGCAGATCAAAGCAATGCATGGGCTTTCTATTGCGCTGCTGTGACAGGAGCAAGAATGAACAATGCTGAAGATGTCGCTTCTAACTTATTACAAGCTGTAAAATTAGATAGCAGCTTAAAAGCAAAAGCTTTATCAGATCTTGAATTCCGTGATTTCGTTACGAATCCTGCATTCCTGAATTCTTTAAAATAATATTTAAAAATACTTACAATTTGGAACCCCGGCTAAGCAGCCGGGGTTTTTTTATATATGGACAAAATTGGAAAAGAATTCTATCTGAATGAAAATGTTACCCAGGTAGCAGTTGACCTTCTTGGGAAAAGACTTTGTACAAATATTGATGGAGAGCTTACCACAGGGATTATCGTTGAAACCGAGGCTTATTCAGGAAGAAACGACCAAGCTTGCCATGCCAATAATGGAAGAAGGACCAGGAGGAATGAAGTGATGTATGCTGCAGGTGGATTGGCCTACGTTTATTTTTGTTATGGAATCCACTACATGTTCAATGTAGTTACAAACATTGTAGGTACTGCAGATGCTGTTTTAATCAGGGCAGTTGAACCTTTGGTTGGAATTGATATTATGATGGCAAGGAAGCGTATATTAAAGCCAGATAAAATTAGCTCTGGGCCTGGGAATGTATGTAAAGCTCTGGGGATACACCTTTCACATAATCAGTCAGATCTTTTAGGGGACAGAATCTGGATTGAAAAGGGGATTGAAATTGAAATGGAAGATGTAATTTCCAGGCCACGTGTGGGGGTAGATTATGCTGGAGAGGATGCCTTATTATTGTGGCGATATTATATTAAGGGGAATAAGTGGGTATCTAAAAAATAAATTAGTTGAATTATTCCACTATCTCAATGTCTACCTTCCGGTTTAATTTATTGTCGGGTACATTGTATTTATTTTTGAATTTAAGCGATTTGCCTAAAGGGTTCATTTTTAGTTTGTCCTGAGGGATACCTCGTTTTTCAAGGTACTCTAATACCTGATCTGCTCTTTTTTTTGTGATTTCCATGTTAGCCTGATCAGTGCCGGTTGCATCACCATAAGCATTTAGTTTAATCATTTTTACGTTAGGGTGATCTTTGTAATATTTTACAAATTTTTCAAGTTCGGACTTGTCTTTATCAGTTAGTTTAAATGCGTTAGGACTGTAAAATAAAGTATTGGCAATTTTCCCCCCTTCTTCTGTTACTCCTGGATTATTGTCTTTGTACATCTGAATGGTGGGGTTTACCTTTTTATCCCCATCCTGGTAAATAACCTGGTAATCTTTTGCTTTTATACCATGGAACTTAAACACGCCAGATTTATCTGACATTACTTCTCTAACCACGTTTCCCTGGTCGTCTATTAACATTACAGATCTATTTTCTGCCCCAATAAAATCATCAGATCTTATTGCTCCCGTTATTACAACATGGTCATCACCAGTTAGTTTCTCCATAGAATTGGTTAATGGATTATATTTCATGACATCTTTGATAGAGATTTTCATGTCCGGATCTTTGATCATAGGTGCCAGGTTTGTTTTGATACTCGCATCTGGCTTTTCTAAAACAGTCTGGTAGCTATCCATTTTCAAATCATTGAATGTGAATGAACCATCTTTATTTACAACAGTCTTCCCAACAACAGTTCCCTTGTCGTTTAGTAATAGTACTGTTTTATCTGCAAGATTTTTGCCGGCTATATTTGACGACAACTTTCCTACCACCATGTTGTTTGGGGTAGAAGATATCGATTTGTTAAAACCATGCTTTATAAAATCATTGGCGGAAATTTTAGCTGTTGTATTGCTATTGGCAACTTCCATCTGTACTTTTTTATAATCCTGACCTTCCACTAAAGCCTGATAATTCGCTGCTTTTACATTTTTAAAAACAAAATTTCCGTCTTTGTCTGAGCTTACTCGCTCAACAGCGTTTCCTTTTTCATCTATCAAAACAACATTAGCACCTTGCTCGGGTAATGAAGCCCCTCCCATGTCTATTTTCCCTACAACAAGGTTTTGAGAAGTACCATTCGTATTTATTTGGGCGGCACCCTGGTTTATAAATGCAGCCGCAGAAAGTGAAGCGTTGATCTTGTCATTTTTTGCAACATCAAATACCATTTTATCATAATCTGCACCTTCTACCACAACCTGGTAATTGGATGTCCTAACATTTTTAATTATAAAATTTCCATCTTTATTAACTTTTGCAGATTCAACAACATTTCCTTTATCGTCTAATAACAATACCGTAGCATCACCATGGTTTTGGCCTCCAGCAGTTAAATCAACCTTACCAGTAATGAATTTTTCAGGCGCACCTTCGCTTCCAAGCTTACCGAATTTGAAAAATGAATTTTCTGGCATTTGTAGAGAAGGATCTGTGGCAGAAAGAGTAACTTTAGCAGAAATTGCCGGATTACCTCCTTCTAAAACCGCCTGATAATTATCTGGGTTCAATCCTTTGAATGCAAAACGCCCATCTTTATTACTGGTAGTTTTTCCGACAACATTCCCATTTTCATCTAAAATCAAGATCGATTCGTCGCTTAAGTTTTTCTGGTTACCGGAAGAATTTATTTTTCCAGTAATCACCGGTTCTAATTGCTGACCATTTGCAAGTTTTTTAAATCCGAATTGCCTGAAGGCAGCTTCATCTATTTGCATAGCAGGGTCACCGCTGGCTGCAATTGCTGTTGCCTTTACATTAGGATTGTCGGCCGCAACAACCTGATAATTATCAGATCTTAAATTTTTGAAGGCATATTTACCATTCTTATCAGTTTTAGTGGTGGCTTCTACATTTCCTTTATCATCCAGGAGTAACATAGTCTGGTCTGATGCAACCTGCCCATTATCCTCTAACTTAGCCTCACCTAAAACAATTCCAGCTGGCTTTCCATGACTTGAAAGCCTATTATAGGCAAATTTATTCATTGCATCTGCATCTATCTTCATCCCGGGATTTTCTTCCGACATATTGGCATCGGCTTTTAACCTTGGATCATTTTTATTTAAAGCAATACTGTAATTGTCAGGTTTAAGGCCATTGTAAGCAAACCTTCCATTCTTGTCTGGTTTAGTTGTACCTACAACCTTTCCTTTTTCGTCAAGGATCAAAATTGAGATATCTTCCAGTTTACGGCCGTCACCCTGAACCTGTCCGTTTACTGCATATTTTTTATTTGGATCAAGCCCTTCTTTAGAAAGCGTTTTGAATTTCATACCTGCACCAGGTTTGGCATTATATAGCGCTGTATTTATTGATGGCATTTTTTGTGTAACATTCTTTTTTGCAGATGACATTGCAATTTTTTTCATTGTTTGCTGTCTCCTGCGATCAGCATTATGTGCATTAAGGTTATTGATGTTCTTTTTGCTTTTGGTTTCCTTAACAAAGCGATAGTTTATACCTACTTCCCCTGTTAGGAATGATAAATTAGTCTTGCTTTCAGGGAAATTATCTTTTAAAAGGTTGTTGTTTTTTTCAAATTGATAGGTATAACTGCCCATTACAAACATTTTAAATCTTTTAGAGACTTTAAAATCAATACCAGCACCAGCCATTGCGCCAAAACAGGGAACTGCAAATTTTGCATAGCCAAATTCAAAATTTAAGTTTTTAATTTCAACACTTTCCCCATCAGGGGGTGAAGCAGGTTGTTCAGATTTTGAATACTCTGATCTGTTGAGGTAGGTGTATCCAAATTTTAAACCTCCTGTAAGGAAAGAAGAAACCGTATTGAAACTGCTAACAAGATTATATTTAAGTATAGGTCCTACTGCTGTATTAACAAGATGGTGATTGGGCTTGGAAACCATAAAAAATTGCCCATCCAGGCCATATGAAACCCTGTCATTTTTATAATAAAGGATGCATAAGTTCAGTGATAAACCG
>JANYCH010000130.1 GCA_025360395.1 Cytophagales bacterium
GATTCATTTACCGGCTGATTTGGGTCAAAACCCAGACTAGCATTGTATTGGCTTCCCCATTCAAGGTTATTGTAATCAAGGCTTTTTTGGATAATACCAGCTTGCATACCAAAAGAAAGGTAATTCAAACCATTCCGGCTCAATGCCACATTATAAGCTGCAGTAAGGTTTACGCCTAGAGTTTTCAAATTTCCGTCACCGGCTTTGTCATTGTAGAAGGAAAAACCAGCCCCACCCTTATGAGAATCTTTGATTTTGGAAACATGATAAGGCACAATTAAAGAAACCTGGCTGGTCGTATAGGGCTGAACAATACTTCTCCATTGCTGCCTGAAATTGGATGAAAACGTTATGTCTGGTTCGGCACCAGCCAAAGCAGGATTTAAATAAAGTGCTGAGGAATAAAATTGGGAAAACTGTGCATCCTGGCCATAGGAATAAATTCCCAGACAGGAAAAAACAGTAACCAAAGTCAAAATCTTAATAAACCTTCCGTACACTTTCAAATCATTATGACCAAAAATAATAAATAACACATTTATTTTTAGTTTGTTAGCAATGTAAATTTATCTTAGTAATGTAACCGTACCGGTCTTTTCAAAAACAGCACCATCATTGAACTTCGCTTTTACAGCATAAGTATAAACACCCATTTGGGAATCATTGCCTGAATCTTTACCATCCCAACCAACAAACATCGCCTTGTTAAGGTCTGTCGTAATGAAAACCAGATGGCCCCATCGGTCATAAACGGATAATGTGAAATCCTGTGAGCTCAAATTCTGACCGAATATCCTGAAGGTTTTGTTCTCATCCTGGCTTGCATTAGGCGAGAAAACGTTCGGGATAAAGACATTCTGCTTGTCGATAACTGTAACAAATACAGAATCCTTTGAAGCACAACCGTTTTTGTTGAGGGTATAAATGGTAGTTTTAAACTTGCCTTCTTTGAAATAAACCTGGGTAAATGTCTGCCCGCTTCCAGCACCTAATAAATTGCTGAATCCATCTTCAAATGTCAGCAGGTTGATCGAGTCTGAATTTATAGCCCCATTTGTAAAGATCACATCCTTATTGGTCCTTGTTTCCAGTACGCTGGCATACACTTTGGCAATCGGAGCGGGTTTTAACTTCTGAGTTGTCAGAGAATTAGAATCTGAACCACAACGATTTTTACCAGTTACGGTAAAAATCAAACTATTGGTATCAGCCAATGCAGGTTTATAGGTAGCAGAAGAATCCCTGAAGCTGATTGTACTTAATCCACCCATTACCTGCCAGTTATAGGAAATACTGTCATTTGAGGATTTCACTGAACCACTGCTGAATGAGGCACTAAGGTTGATCGGCACATTATTACAAGGATTGGCACCTGAGCTGCTGATAGAAATAAATTCAGGCTTATTCAATAACTGAATATCAACATTAGCTTTCCTTACACAGGAAGTGTTTATGTCTGTCACCTCAATTTCATAATTACCGGCACGATATACTGAACCTAATTCTCTAAATGTTGCGACAATCTCACCGGTTTTCACAAATTTCCATTTGAATAAAGGGGTTCCAGTGGCATTTGAATTAGCAACGATATCTGTCACCGGATTAGGATCAGTTAATGAACGACAAAGTTGTGTTTGGTTACCTCCAATCTGAAGTGTCATATCATATAATGTGATCCCAACAGTTTCAATTACCGGAGGGAAACAGGCTCCGGAATCTTGCATGCTAATAAAATAGGTTTTGGTGCTACCAACTAAATTTGCTGTCGCAGAAATGATTGGATTTAAAGGAGTGGATAAGTCAACCTCGGGAGTAGCATTTCCAAATTCATCTTTCCATGTAAATTTAAAGGGAGATTTGCCTTTTGTTACCAGTAACCTTACTGGAACTTTACTTCCCACACAAACCCCGGTATCCTTTCCAGAGACAACAACAAATTGAGGTGGAGTTGCAGAGGGTGCTTTAACTGAAATGATCCCCGATTTTTCACAGCCAAAATTATCTTTTACAGTAAGTTTATAATCCCGGTCAATATCTCTCCACACCATTACATCCAATTTATTAGGTGGATATAAAGCTGGTGAAGGAAGTCCGGTCATGGCATCAGTCCATTGGATTAATTTTATTGAAGATGCATTATCCAAACTTGCACTTATAAAAGCCGAATCAATAGTGCAGGTAAGTGGTTTTACTTTGAAAGTAATATCAAATCCATTTACCACCAGATTACCCATTGTAATAGTTGTATCGCAACCACTGTTATTGCTCCTGATTTTGACAGAATATTGAACACTGTTTTTCGGCGTTTTAATCAGGACAGGATTGGTAATATCCTTATTTACTCTGGTTCCTAAAGAATCCCAGGAATAAGTAAACTGATCAGGCTGGGAAGGTATATTTAAGTCTTTTGCTGTGAAAGTCAGTTCTGTTCCTCTGCAAATAGGCCCTGTAACAGACATATCTGTTGCAAATTTTGGTTTTACAAGCGAAGAACCTAAAACCTTGATGGTTGAAGATGCCTGGCAGTTGGCAGCATCTTTTACGGTAAACCTGTAAATTCTGGTGGAATCACGGAAAGACTGAACTACAAACTGACCCGGATCATTTATAGAGGGGGGAATTTTACCCGAAGGATTTTCGGTCCACAATATCGATTTATAAGGCTGAAGAGCGGTTCCAGAACTGATTTTTGCAGTTAATTGAACAGGTGAAGTAGCTGAACAGGGTGCTGCCTGATTGATGGAATCAATGGAAACAGTAAAGCCAGAAACACTGATCAGTTTCGAATTTATTGAAGTTGTACAACCACTGTTTTTACTTAAAACCCTCAATTCATAAGAAACAGAACTTTGAGGTGCGGTAATAAATACCGGACTGTTGGTATCCTTATTCACTCTTACTCCGGAAGCCAGCCAATAATAATAGAATTGGTTAGCAGGAGACTTACTTGAATCTACCGCAAGGAATGTCACAGAATCGCCACGACAAATGGTGTCCTTTGAAATAGAGATAACAAAAGCAGGTTTCACTAAGGAGGAGCCTTTTACTTTCACATATGCAGAGTCAAAACAATTTTGCCCATCTAACACGAAAAGTTTATAGACCCTTGTTGAATCACGGAAAGATTTTGCAATTGTATCTGTAGGATTGGAAATTGATTTTGCCGGTAATCCTGAAGAATCGGTCCACCTAACTTCTTTATACGGCAATACAGCTTTTCCAATAAACTGCGGAATAAGATCAACAGTTGTGGTTGGGGAGCATGGAAAAGGATCAGCAACCGGATTAATTTTAAGATCAAATCCAGTTACTGTTAATTGTGGGCTGGAAAAAGTAGAGTCACATCCGTTTCTTTTGTCAAAAACTGAAAGATTATAAATCACATTTGCTACCGGTCTTTTATTTAGAACCAGGGAAGTATCCTTATTTAAAAGAACTCCTGCTGAATCCCATCTGATAATATAGGAATTTAGATTCGAGCTACTTAGGTCTTTTGCTGTTATGACAATGCCTCGTCCCAGACATATTTTAGGTTGAGAAAGTGTGATATCAAAAACAGGTACATTCCGGTTTGTGCCTTTGATTGTGATAATATCAGAATTAAAACAGCCGGCGGAATCCTGAACAAATAGTTTAAATGTCCTGGTTGAATCATTCAAAATCTGCACGTCTTTTTTCGTTGGGTCACTTACCGCAGAAGAAATCTTTTTGGTTAAGGTATCTGTCCAAAGGAAGGTCAAAGGGCCGGCCGGATTACCTGATAGAGTAGTTGTAACGGGTATATTGTATGGATTTGTACATAATTTAGAAGCAGGTGCACTAAGGCTCACACTAAAACCAATTACATCAACCGTTGGAGAAGTAAAAGAACCTGTACAACCTGTTACCATGTTTTTAACAGAGAGGGTATAAGAAATTTTTTGTGAAGGTATTACAGTCAGTATAGGGCTGGTTGTATCAGTATTTACCTGTCTTCCGGCAGCAAACCATTTGTAGGAAATTTCGCCCGGATTAGCAGGAGGCAATGTGGTGTCAGTTGCAGTAAAGGTTACCGGTTGGCCGAAACAAACTTTGCTTTTGTCAACATCAATTTTTATCGCTGGCTTTTTACTAAGTCTTACATAAACAGTATCCCTGTTACTTTCGCAATTGGATCCATCCCTGACAAAAACTGAATAACCAAATAGCAAACTATTTCTGTTAGAAGGTAAAACTGGTAAAGCTGTTGCCACCGGATTAGAGACAGTGGCATTTATTCCACCTGGATTTTTCAATTCAGACCATTGATAACCGAAAGGACTAATAGTATTTCCTCCAGGTATAAAATTGGTTTTAAGGTTTATAGTAGGATCAGAGCCACCGCAATATTTTATAGAATCCTGGTTAGTATTGTTAATACTCAGAGACAGTTTGTGTAAACTGGAAATGTTAATCGTTTTAGTAACTGTATCAGGGCATGAAAAACTGTTCACTGTAGAATCTCTAACAATTAACCTTACCTGATAACTTTTACTAGCAGGATATAAGTAAGCTGGGTTAACACGGTGTGAAGTGTCACTAATTAAATTCGGTACTCCAAAATCCCAAACATAATTAAGTTTGGAAACATCGGAATTTATCGGTTGAAACAAGGTTGGTAGTCCAAGGCAAAAAATTGAGTCTTTAAAATCAGCTTTAAGTTTATTATGAACTTCTATGACCCGTTCTTCAGATAATTTTAACCTATCAAGACATCCGGTTTTTTTATTTATAATTGATACGTATAATCTAGGAAACGTACCTGGTGTGTTAAAAGATGTTTTGATAGAATTAGTAGCGGTTTTGCCTAATGGAAAGTCTATCGAACCTATCCTTGCTGCCCAGGTATATTCACTATAACCAGGTGTAGCTGTAAATGTGACTGAATCATTAGGACATAAAACAACTGTCCCAGTATTTTGGTCGGGTTTTGGACTTGGTATCCTGAAAAGTGAATCTACCTCATGGAACTTAATTTTGATCGTATCGAATAATAGAGGTATCGGACAAATTCCTGCATATGTTTCTTCAAGTATAAAAGTTCCGGTATCTACCCTGTTTGTCAGAGATATTTGCTTGATAAAGGCACCGCTCAAATTTTTCTTTTTCAACGTTACAGTTGCTGTCCCACAAGAGTCACTCAGGTTATATGCACTTCCTTTACAGATATAGACAGTTTTGTTTTTGGTAAGCTTGCGGATGGTATGGTTAAACCTGTCAGCAACATACAGACTTTTTGTAATGGAATCAAAAGCTATTCCTGTTGGCCTGGAAAAGGTTGCGCTGTCGGGCATTCCGTCTTTGGTCCCAACTGTGCCTAAACCAGCTACTGTGATTACATTGCCTTTTGGGTCTAAAATTCTAATTAGATTATTTTCACCATCTGTGAAATAAGTATTTCCTTGTGGGTCACTTGCCAGGTTTGATGGTTTGTTAAATGTTGCAGATAAGCCAGGAATAGATGTTCCGATTTTAGGACTGTTGTTTCCAATAGTCTTGAATTTTCCTGCTGTTAATTTAACAATTGAATCCAGACCAATTTTTCTCAAGGTATGATTTGAATCCTCAGAAAGGACCAAATCTCCATTTGGGTTAAAACTTAAACCCCATGGGCTATAGAATCGTGCATTGATTCCTTTACCATCAGTTGATCCAAAAAAGGGTGGGTTTCCTGCAAAGGTCCTGACTTTGCTCTTTGAATCAATTGTTCTGATAGCATGGTTGCGGTTATCTGTGAAGAATACTGTTCCTGCAGGATCAACCACAACATCGTAAGGTTGATTTAAATCTGCTAACTGCCCGATAGAATCTTTGTAACCTTTAATTCCAGAACCTGCCAGTATTGAATAAAGCTTTTTTGTTCTATCATACCTTCCTATAGTATTTGCTCCAGTATTAGCTACATATAGGTTTCCAGCTTTATCAAAACTAAAACCTTGAGGGGCATTTAATCCTCCCAGATAATCAGACACATTGGCACTTTTGAGGCTAATGGCCCGTATCTTATTATTTTGATCAGATACATACAATGTGTCTTTGAAAATGGCAAGTCCCCAAGGAAATTTAAAAGTTGCACTTGTACCCTTACCGTTTGCACCACCAGCTAATCCTGACGTTCCTGCAAAAGTTGAAACATTATATGTTCCCCATCCAAGATTTTTTCCTGAAGTTGCATCTGAGGCTTTTATGCAAAGTCCCGGCAAGGGTGATTGTATAACTTTAAACCTCGCAGTAATATCGCATCCTAAAATATCTTTTGCGATGGCTGTATAATTGGCTGACCCAAAGGCAGTGATTGTTTTGGTAGTTTCACCGGTACTCCAAAGGATGCTTTTGAATTTGGCTGCAGTAGGTGAAATTTCATCCATCAATAAAACCACACTTGCACCGTAACAAACAATTGCCTGGTCTTTGGTAGATTTTGGGACAGTATTGATAACCCCATCCTGGCCTTTTATAATTTTTATAAAGGCTGAATCTACCATGAAACATTTCCGGCGTTTACCGTAATAAATTTCAACCCAGTATTTACCGGTGGTGGTTACACTGATAGTTCTGTTCGTATCGCTTGTTACAATTGGAAGTGTACGGCTGTTGGGTCCAAACCATTTATAC
>JANYCH010000154.1 GCA_025360395.1 Cytophagales bacterium
TCTATTTGGTGCCAAAGTTTAAAACAAACGGTAAGGGATTGAATCAAAGGTTAGGTCGTAAGCCTAGTTGGTGTTCTTAATCGCCCTTACCGTTGTTGGCTTTTTGCAAATATCCCTGAAATTTGTAACTTTATTAAATCCTCCACTTGAATCACGCTCACTGCTGGAAGACGGCTCTTGTCGTCTTTCGCTTTGAGGTATGTATATTAGTTTTGTTATATGGGGCGAAGCTAAAGGTTGGTATTCCAAGGGCCGTTGTTGCGTCTTTTGACCAACAACTTTTGGTATTTTGCAAGTGTATAGTTTGTCGGTGAAAAACACCAACAAATGCGGACACACGTTCGGAAACGTGCGCCTGCTCATAAGAAAGCAGGCGATACCTTTTAAAGCGGCCTACACGCTTCAAACACGGTTCATCATTAAAAAATATTTAAAATGGATCTCTTTAATTTCATTTTAATCAAAGTAGCCAGGGCTTAAAGTATCTTTGTACAAAGAAAAACAGCTATGAAAAACATCGGTAAAATCATGTCATTGGTAGGAGCAGCAGTTATCATCTGTACAAACCTTGTCAATATTATTCTATAAAAATTCTTTACTCAATTAAAGATACAGTAAAAACAAAAAAGAGGACCAGTATTGCAGGTCCTCTTTTTTGTTTCAGAGCTTTCCAGAATTAGGGCTTTACATAAACATCCGTTGCAATGTACTCCTGGTCATTTTTGTCTTTTGCTCCATAAGTAATTTTTAAAACATTTTCTCCAAGGTCCAGTACTGTATATTCATCATTGATGAAACCCCAGAAAGCGGTGGTTTTCAACACAGTTTCTGAATCATTCCATCTCCAGTTAAATGTAACAGATTGCGGATCGGATGTACTGCATTTTGTGGCACCCTGATCTTTAGAACCTGTCTTAGGTGAACCATCAGAGTTGCTGAAGGTAAGGATATCATCATTTTCGCAAGCATTTCTTTGCACCATCACATTGGTAGACTTTGAATTATCGCCATCCACATCCACCTCTTTATCTGCTGTAGAAGAAGCCAGCTTCCAGGCATGCTGGGTAAGCAACTGAGTTTTAGATTTATTAGCCGGATTAGGATTTGGTGTTACAACAACCGGTGTCGGGTCATCAGACTTTTTTTTACATCCTCCAAAGAGCATAGTCATTCCTAAAAGAGATAAAACAAGGACCTTTTTCATAATAGATTTGTTAGTGTTTCTGAATATGAAAAAAAATCGTGCCTGATGAATTTTCCAGATCCATAGTTTCAGAGACCTATTCAGGCTAAAATTGCTTCCAATGCCTCCTGTTCTTGGTAATCAGCAACTCATGAATGTTTTATTCGTTTAATTAAAATAATTCCAGGAAAAATCTAAAAGTGTTCCCCTGCGGGCGCTGGATTGCATTTAGTGCCAATTAAAGGTTGGCTTCCCAGCCAAAGAACATAGCATGTAACAATCTGTATTTGTTCTAACTAAAACATGAGTAGAAAGTATCAATTTCAGGATCAGGAAAGATTGTATTTTATAAGTACAGCTATCATAGAATTGATAAATATTTTACCAGACCTTTTTACAAAGACATTGTAATTTAAAGCCTTAAGTATTGCTAGCAACATAAAGACCTGGACATTTACGCCTGGTGTTTAATGACAAACCATCTTCATTTAATAATTGGAACAAGAGGAAAAGAATGGAACATACTTTGCGTGACATGAAACAGTTTACAGCAAAGAGAACTCTGGAAGCTTTTAAAAATAATACAAAAGAAAGCAAAAGAGAATGGATGCTTGCCAAATTTGAAAAAACAGGAAAACTAAATCCCGGAAATGACATTTACCAGTTCTGGCAACATGATAATCACCCGATAAAATTATCCTCATTCAGCATGTTTAAAGAAAAGCTCGATTATATTCATAATAATCCAGTAAAAGAAGGATTTGTAGTGATGCCTGAAGAATGGCTTTATAGTTCAGCTAAAAGTTATAGTACTGAAGAACCAGGAATTTTAGAAGTAATTATCGTTGGCTAGGAAGCCAACATTTAACGGCACTGGTTGCAAACCAGCCCCAGGATGGGGACAACTAAGTCATACCAGTTTTTCTTATAGTGTCAAGAAAAAGCGGTAATTATGTACTCCTTAAAATCCATTTAATGAAAACCAGCTACATTTCTTTTTTCTTTTTATCATGTCTATCTTTCAATACCCTTCAGGCACAGGATTCCACAAAGCGATACAAACATTTACATTACCTAAATTTTAGTGTAGGACCATCTTTTGCAACACTAAAAAATCCGGGAAGTACCATAGAACAAAAACAGGATGGCTCTGAAATACACCATTACAAAGCTTATGGTTACGGTAAAGGGCTTGTTCTTTCTCTTGGTTATACTCTTATGTTAAAAAAAGATCTGGGCTTAGAAGTTCAGGCATCAAGGTTTTGGGGGGCCGCTGAAGAGTATAAAGATGTTTATTATTTTACGAATGTAAAAAATGAACAATACAGAGTTATATCGAATAGTTCTCAAAAAGCTAATTATTGGAACTTCAAACTTTTGCTAGTGGGAAGGCTCAATTATAAGACTATATCGCCCTATTTCAAAGCAGGTATTTTAGTAGACGCAGGCAGCAAAATGACACGAGAAATAAAAGATGATGTTACTTTTACCAACACAGGAGAAAAACAGAATGGCTCTAGGACAGTAGTTTCATCAGGAGGTACAAATATTGGTTTGAATGCTGTTGCGGGACTTGATATAAAATTTTCTCCTTTTGATTATCTATTTATAGAACTGAATTTTACAGGATTAAAGCATAAATATGGAAAATACGAGGTAACTGAAAGTACCCAAAATGGAAAAGACATACTATCTAACTATAAACAAGAAGATAAAAGTGGAAATTATCAAGACGATGTTCCTTCTACAAGATCTGACAAAATCACTTATATGCCTTCCCTTTCTTCTATAAGTATCATGGCTGGACTAAAAATTGCCCTTGTCAGAAAATAGCATTCACAATTAATCACAAGCTTTATATTTAAAAAAGCTGATTTATAATTCAATCAGCTTTTTTTGTTTTAAGTTTTATATTTTGTTCTTAATTTACTTCCGAAGGAGATGATAAAGCTCCTTGAGCACATATAAGTTAAAATATATGCACAATTCAAGTAATCACAATGAGCGCTTCGC
>JANYCH010000189.1 GCA_025360395.1 Cytophagales bacterium
GCTTAAATCTTTCTCCACCGCCTTTAGCTTTAGAATATGCAGCTCTCCCACTTTTATATACTCCTTCTTTCTTATCCTTTAATTTTTGTGCAATGTTCCTGAAAAAATCTCCAACAGCAGATGCTCCTAGTGGATCTATTAAAGATATAGGATTGTTATCAAAAGAGCTAAAAGTGCTTTGCCAGGGATGAATCACCGGATCTACACTCATCCACCTACCCAAAGCAGGATTATATTGCCTAAACTCAGTTGTGTAACTATTAACAAACTCAGCACCATTGCTCTCCATCCCGTTAAAGCCGTACCTGTAAGCATCTGCACAACTTTTCCGGCCGCTTTTATCTTTCCTGCATCTCCTTTTAAAGAACGTTTGCACCCTCGTTTGGACACCCTGGCAAGATAAGAGTTTTTCTTTTCATATGGGTTTGGCTTAGTTTTCATTTCACTGCGTGGCCTTTTTCAGTTGAAAAAAGAAGCGGTTAACAGTTCATTCATCCCTTCCTCTCTTTGGCTGGTTGCAGCATTCCCTTTCAATCTGCTTTATAGCAACCTGCCAAAGGGAGGCGTTAAAAAGGGCAGGCTTACCGGTATGGGTTCTCTGCCTGCCCTTTTTAACTTTCTGTAACTATCAAAGGTTCAGCCACTACTGTTCAACGCATGCCCTTGCGAGCCGCCTGCGAGCGGAAGACGTACCCAGCCAGAGGAAGGGCGCACGTGAGTGCGAACGACTGGCTGTGGGACGGCTGACCCGCAGGCTCGCATAATATAGGGCAGTGGGTAGAACTTTTGCGCTGCTTGAGCGTCGGCATTTGAGGGTGGGAAAAAGCAGGGCAAAAGGGCTACAGGAACTGCCGGGGAGAGGAACGGAGCCGAGCCGACCGGGCAGAGGCGGCACAATGGGCTGAGGTACGAAGCTTATTGTGCTGCCGTCCGTGCCGAAGGACGGCTAGGTTTGTGCGATGGCTGTTTCGGGCTGGGTGTGGTGTTGCTGGTTGGGGTTTGAGCGGTGGATTGTAATAAGGTTTGGATTTGTATATTTGGCTCATGGAGGAGTTTTACATGAACATAATTGCTGGTACTGTTTCAGGCATCCTTTCAGGTGTTGCCCTCCAATTTGCTGACCGATCATATTCGGGAGCAACAATTAAAAAAAAATCTTTTCAGTCCATTTTTAGTGGATTTTTTCAGTTAGTGATACCTTTTTAAGATATTATTTCCCCTTTTTTTCCACTACTCTGATACCACTTCAGGTTTTTATTCTTCCTGAGCAGGCATGTTATCAATAAATCCGGAGAGTTGTTCTTCTATTTGTTGGGGTGACGGAAGAAGGTTCTGGTATTCTTTTGGCAAGGTTTCGGTCAGGGTGTAACTGGCTATCCCTATTGGGCTTGTGGCTTTTTTCAAGGCATATTCAACGATAGTTTTACTCTTGCTTTTGCAGATGATGATCCCGATAGAAGGGTTTTCATCCTCGTGCTAGGCTGTATCGTCCAGTACGGAGAGGTAGAAGTTCATCTTACCTGCATATTCAGGTTTGAACTTCCCTGTTTTCAGTTCGATGGCCACCAGGGATTTCAGTTTCCTGTGATAGAGCAGCAGGTCAATATAAAAATCCTCGTCGCCCACATGCAGCCTGTACTGGTTGCCGATAAAGGCAAAGTCCCCGCCCATTTCCATCAAAAAGCCTCTCATATTCTTCATGATGGCTGTTTCCAGTTCTTTCTCGTTGTGCTCCTCGGTGACTTCTAAAAAGTCAAAGTTGTATTCATCTTTTACGGCAAGCTTTGCCTGGTGCCTGTACTTTTCAGGGACTGCTTTATCGAAGTTGGTCTGGTTGAGCAGGAACTTTTCGTAGGACTTCCCTTCCACATGATGGATCAGCACGTTTTTTGACCATCCATACTTTTTGCTCATCTGGATATAAAACTCCCTTTCCTGGTCGTCTTTACATTTCTCCATAATGATGATGTTATGAGACCAGCTTATTTCCTGCACCATCGGTGCAAGTTTTGCATTTGACTGGTAATGAAGGAAGAACTTCCTCATCCTCCACAAGTTATCAGGGGAATAGCCCTGAACGCCTGGGAACTCATTCTGAAGGTCTTTGGACAAGGTCTCCACGATGGATTTTCCCCAACCGTGTGCCTGTTGTTTTTCCACTATGCCTTTTCCTATTTCCCAGTACAATGTCAGCAGGGTTGTGTTCACCTGCCTCATGGCCTCGTACTGTGCCTTGTGGATCTTTTCCTTTATTTCAGAGAGGAATGCTTTGTACGGGTCTTTTTCTATCTCTTCCATCGTGTAAAATTACGGTTTGGTTTTCTTTATCCTATCGGGTGGAACTGCTCTATTTCTGCCTGGAGGTCTTCCATCTGGTTTGCCTGGTAACTTTCAGTTGAACTTATGTAACGATGCCCTGCCATGTACTGCACCTGTCTCAGATTGTGCTGTTTCAGCCAGTGGGTGATCACTGACGCCCTTACCTGTTTGAAGTTTAAGAACTTTTTGTTCTTGTCTCTAATTTCTCCGCTCAGCCTTTTCCAGATATTGATGCCGTCATTTTCTGTGATGGTTTTCTTTCCCGATGCTGGAGTAGGTAAAAAGTAGAGTTCGGTCGGTTTTGGGTTGAGCTTTTGCAACTCCCATAATGGCAGGTGCGGCCCAAACTAAGAAGCCCAGGCCCCAACCAAATATCATTATCAACGCGATCAACCACAATATACTTTTCATATTATAAGTGTTTGTTTCTGTGGAAATGAAATAACTATGCCATTTATAATTTAATTTGGC
>JANYCH010000198.1 GCA_025360395.1 Cytophagales bacterium
GCTTCGATGAAAAAAATGTTTGTTGTCACTAGCACCAATGCACATTATTTAACAGAGGAAAAAGCCAGGGAAACAATTAAATCAGGTCTGGACAAGCTGATTATTTCTATTGATGGAACAACCCAGGAAACTTATGAGCAATATAGGATCGGTGGACAGCTGTCCAAAGTACTGGAAGGAACGAAAAATATTGTCTATTGGAAAAAACAATTGAAATCTTCTCGTCCTTATATTGTCTTTCAATATCTTGTTGTAAAACCAAACGAACATCAGGTAACAGAGGCTGAAAAGTTAGCCGAAGAACTGGGAGTTAATGAAATAGTTTTTAAAACGGCCCAGGTTTATGAACATGAAAAAGGCTCACCTTTAATCCCTGATAATCCAAAATATTCAAGATATAAACTTAATGAAGACGGCACATATTCTATCAAAAACAGACTATTGAACCAATGCTGGAAAATGTGGCAATCATGTGTGATGACCTGGGACGGCAGGATTGTTCCCTGTTGCTTCGACAAAGACGCTTCATATGTTTTGGGCGATCTGAAGGAACAAAGATTTAAAGATATCTGGCATTCAGGAGCGTATAATTCTTTCAGGAATTCTATATTGCAAGGCCGGTCTGAAATAGAAATTTGTAAAAATTGCACAGAAGGGACTAAGGTTTTTGCTGATTGAAACGATGAAATATTTTCTAATTCTATTACTTTCTAGTTTTACAACAATCTCGTTTTCACAGGAGAATCCTAAAAAACAAATTTTAAAAGAAATAGGTTTCTGGCCTGGTTTCGGATACGGAAACAATCGAAAAAGTTTGCCTGAAGGCAATTACCAACCCTATTATTTTCTATTTCATATTGGTTTTCAGCCATTTGCTAAAAACATTTTTCTGCACGAACATTTTCAGTTTTACCTGGAGCCTCAGTACAATATTGTAAACATTGTATCAGATTCTCTCACAACAAGGGCAAGTGAGTTTGGCCTGAATATCGGGGCCAAATATATTTACCCAATTTCCAGCAACATAGACTTGTTCATGTATATCGGCACGGGCCCGCATTCATACAGCGCTACTACCGAAAGACAGGCTCCAGGATATCTTTTCTCAGATAACGTGGGGATTGGGACCTATTATCATTTTACCCCAAAACTAGCAGGTATATTTACTTTCAGGATCAGGCATATGTCCAATGCTGATACGAGGCAGCCTAATCATGGGATCAATACAGATAATTTTCATTTGGGAATAAGTTATTTTCTTAATTAATTACAAGCACTTGGAGGAAGAAACACTGCCCGTTATCACAAAAAAACAGCTTTCTCTCCGGAACGGAAATGACAAAGTTGAAATCTGGTGCGCTTTTAAAGGCCTGGTTTACGATGTTACTAAGTCGAGAATGTGGAAAAACGGGAAGCATTACGAACACTGGGCAGGACAAGATTTAACTGCCGAACTTGAAGATGCACCTCACAATGAAAATGTCTTTGACAAATTTAAAGTGGTGGGAAAGTTGGAAAGTTAAACCATTTTATGAATTTTGTAGAATATCCGGTAAGGTTCAGCTCAAAACCTATTCCTGTTTTTTTTTAAATAACTAATTACTCAAATAAATGATTGCAATAGCAGATAGCGGAACAACTAAAACCACCTGGCAGTTTGTAGACAAAGATGGTTTTAACAAACGTTTCAACACGATTGGCTTTAACCCTTACTACCAGGACACTGAAAGCATATACAGCAACATTATGACTGGCCTTATCCCCAATATGGACATGAGCCGCCCGCTTGAATACATTTATTTTTATGGCGCCGGTTGCGAGCAGGAAGATAAGAGGGAAGAAGTTGCTGTTGCATTACGCAAGGCTTTTCCTAAAACAAATATTTGGGTAAACCATGACCTTCTTGCAGCAGCAAGGGCCCTTTTTGGTGACAATCCAGGTTTAGCCTGTATTTCCGGGACTGGTTCAAACACCTGCCTTTATGATGGTAAGGATATTGTGAAAAACGTTCATTCTCTTGGCTTGTTTATGGGTGAC
The DNA here is from genome assembly GCA_025360395.1 of Cytophagales bacterium. GTDB lineage: Bacteria > Bacteroidota > Bacteroidia > Cytophagales > UBA9547 > UBA9547. Next base: position 2,038 of record JANYCH010000198.1, read on the forward strand.
GAAGGAAGCGGAGGATACAAAGGCAAACTTTTCGTTACAGCTTACATCCGCGAAAATCTTCCAAAACATTTGAAAGAAGATTTTGAAGCAAATAATACAGACAGGACTGCCGATATACTTGACAGTGTATACATTAAATCGTTCCCTAGCCGATATCTGGCCTCATTTATGCCATTTATTGTAAAGCATATCCAGGACCCATTTATGCGTAACCTGGTTAAAACCAGTTACAGGAACCTTTTCGACAATTGTATTTCACATTACCCTGGTTACAAAGAGAAAGACATAGCTTTCATAGGATCTATAGCCCATTATTGCAAAGAGGTATTGGACGAAGTGGCAGCAGAGTATGGAGTAAAAGTATCCAAAGTGATACGCAACCCTATGGATTCACTATCTGAATATCACCTTCACATGAAGAACTAAATTCAACATAAATACTGAGGAAGGATTGCAGATTAAAATCTGCAATCCTTTTTTTAATGTAGTGGGCATCATTTTTTTCTAGTTTTGAACAAAGTTCAACCAGGGGTGTCTAAATTTCATTTTAGCAGTAACAAATATTTTTTAAAGCAGGTACTAAAACTTATTGCTTGTTTGTGCCTTGCCTTAATTTCAAACCATTGTTTTTCACAAAGAGCACTGATGTTGAAAGATGCCATTGCTTTGGCCGACAGCCAAAACGTCTTTCTGAAAGCCTTACGGTACAATATTGACATTGCTGAAGCTGATATTATTACCGGTGCCCTCAGGCCTAATATAAACCTGAATAATCAAAGCCTGCAACTATTAAGCCCAAATCACTTTGCACCCGGAACTTCAGCCTTGAACAACCACAACAGGCAGGTTTGGTACCAGCTTACGAAGCAATTTCAACTGGCAAACCAAAGGAAGTTGAAAATAAATCTGGCTAAAGAAAATGTTAATGCTACCATAGCCGATATTGAAGAGTTTAGAAGAAATCTGTCTTTGGAAGTTGCCAATGTCTGGCTCAACATGTGGCTGCTCAAAAACAACCTGAAACTCTTGCAATCATCTAAACGAAACATTGATACCTTAATCAACATAAATAAGGTTAGGCTTAAAAATGAAGTAATTACCCCGGTAGAACTGATCAGAACCGAAGTACTTGCCGACCAATATGACCTTGATGAAAAAAAAACACGGCAGGAATTGTATTTCCAAAGCCTGAACCTGGCTTTTTTACTTGGAATACAGGATAGTATTCAGATTAAAAATACAGATACCCTTGATGTAACCGATTATTTTATGCCTCTGGATTCCATTCTTCAGGCTTCTATGAGAAACCGGACAGATGTAGTACAAGCTCAGGCTGCGGTAAGGGTAAGCGAGGCAAACCTTTCTCTTCAAAAAGCATTCGCTATGCCGAATATTGAAGCTGGTGGAATTTACAATCCCCAGAACGCAATTCCTTATGGTGGATTATTTATCACCATTCCCCTTCCGGTATTTGACAGAAATCAGGGCGAAATTCAAAAATCTAAGGTCATGAAAACGCAAGCTCAAATTAATCTTGAGATCGCGCAAGCTACAGTTAGAAAAGAAGTTACCATTGCTTTTCTCGCATTTGAAACCCAGAAAAAGAACCTTGAAGAAGCCAATGACATTTTTATAAAATCCAGACAGGTGTTAAATACTGTTCGATATGCTTATTTAAAAGGAAATACAACCATTATAGATTATCTGGAAGCAAGGCGGTCTTTGTATGATACACAAAAAACATATAATGCTATACTATATAATCTTAATCAAAGCTTTATAAACCTGCTTTACTATTCCGGGTTGATCAATAGTTTTAACAAATTCTAACATGAGGGTTCTCTCGCTTTTTTTATCTGTATCATTGGTTGCTTTGTTTTCATGCAAAGACAAAAAGAAAGACCAGGCCCCTTTGGTTAAAAATACGCCCCAAATTACAAAAGGTGGAAAACTAATTACGTTTCAACAAGTAAGCCCAAATTTTCAATCAGTTTCAGTGAGTGAAAACCCATTGGACGGAACATTTTCTGCCCCAGCTATCGTAATAGCCAACATTTTAAAACCAGCTGCCTATGCAGCAACACCTATTATCCTGTTTGATAATCCTGACCTGACACAATTATATTCTGCCTACCTCCAAAGTTCTGCACACTATAAACGCGACCTGGACTTTCTGGCAAGGGCAAAAGATATGTATGAGCACCAGGCAGGTACAGGAAGGGAATTAAAAGAAGCCGAAACAGGTTTGACTGAAGCTGCAACCGACATGGCAGAAAAAGAAGCAAGGTTCAGGATGATTGGTATAAAACCTGAAGAACTTAAACATCCCAAACCTGGTAATGCATGGCTGATGTCTGACGTTCCGGAATCAATCTTAAACAATATCCAAACCGGTAAAAAGGTGAGTATTGAATTTTCATCCTATCCTGGACAGCGATTTACAGGTTTAGTATCTGCTATTGGAGAAGTTATAGACAATAATACAAGGACCGTTAAAGTCCGGATCAGCCTTGATAATAAGGAAAATAAAGTAAGGCCCGGTATGTATGCAAAAGCTAATTTTTATGTTTCGGTAAACAATACTCTTTCTATTCCGGTAAGTTCTGTTGTAGCGGTTCAGGGCAAGAACTACATTTTTATAAAAAGAGGGAATTCCTTTGCACGGCAGGAAGTGGTGACCGGACAACAGTTGAAAGACCAGATCCTTATTTTAAATGGCGTAAAAAAAAGTGATTCTGTTGCATATAAAGGAACTATGCTTCTTAAAGGTTTAAGTTTCGGCTACTGATCATGATCAATAAATTACTAACACTCGCCTTAAGATTCCGCTGGGGGACTATTGTTGCAGGTATTTTTATATGTGCTTGTGGTTATTATTGTTACACGCTTTTAAAAGTAGAAGCCTATCCGGATATCTCAGATACCAACGTGGTAATTATTGCGCAATACCCGGGCAGAGCTGCTGAAGAAGTAGAGCAACAGGTCACCATTCCTATCGAAAGGGCTTTAAACTCTGTTGCCAACGTTATATCCAGAAGATCAAGGACAATTTTTGGCCTGTCTGTAGTCCAGTTAACATTTACAGAAGACACTGAAGATTTTTATGCACGCCAGAATGTAATAGAAAAACTAAAATATGCCCAGCTTCCGGATGGTGTAGAACCTGAACTTGGGCCTTTAAGTACACCTGTCGGAGAAGTTTTCAGATATGTGGTGGAAGCAGATGAACGCTACACACCGATGGAAGTCCGGATTTTACAGGATTGGCTGGTAAGGCCACAAATCCTTCAGGTTCCGGGAGTAGCAGATGTTACAGTATTTGGTGGTCCTATTAAACAATTCCACCTTCTCACAAGTCCGGAAAAACTGAAACGTTATAACCTCACTATTAAAGAAGTTATTGACGCAGTCGAAGAAAATAACCTTAATACAGGCGGAGGAATAATTGAAAGGGGAGGCCAGGGTTTTGCCATTCGTGGGATAGGTGCGGTAAGGGGAAAAGAAGACATAGAAAAAATAGTTATCACCTCAATTGATGGGGTACCTGTCTACATGAAGGATATCACAGAGGTAGAAATAGCCCCGCCAAGTCCTACAGGTGTTTTAGGTTACAGTATTCCTGATGAAAAGATTGACATTACAGGAGCGACAGAAGGAATTGTTCTTTTAAAAAGAGGCGAGAATCCAAGTGAAATACTTGAAAAATTAAATGCTAAGCTGGAAGAAATGAAACAGAAGGAACTCCCTGATGGAATTTCTATACGGATTGTTTATGCCCGTTCTGCATTGGTAAATTACACACTTAAAACAGTGTCCCATACTCTTATGGAAGGGATTCTGATTGTGATATTTGTTTTGATTTTATTTTTAGGGGATATACGTTCAGCTTTAATAGTAGCCATTACTATACCGTTTTCCTTATTATTTGCTTTTATTATGATGAAGCTAACAGGGATTCCAGCAAATTTATTGTCCCTTGGAGCAATTGATTTCGGGATTATAGTGGATGGAGCGTGCATAATGGCTGAAAGGATTGTCTTCCACATAAAGAATGCATCTGAAGAAGACAAAAAAGGGGGGATCATTGAATTTACAAAAAGCACTGCCCAGCATATAGGGAAGGAAATATTTTTCACAGTTACCATTATTATCTGCGCATATTTGCCTCTTTTCACTCTTCAGCGGGTAGAAGGTAAATTATTCTCTCCTATGGCCTATACCCTTTCTTACGCGGTAATTGGTTCATTATTGTGTGCACTAACGCTTATACCTGTTTTACTTTCTTTTGTATTTAAAAAGAAGTTTGAAAAACCATTTGTCCCTTTAGAAAACAGGAAGAAAAAAATATTTGATTATATCTCAGCTGGTTACCAGGGCTTGTTAAGACGCATTTTTGCCAGACCGGTTTTGATTGTAAGCATTGCGGGCTTATTAGTTGCCGGAGGTTTTGCATTAGCAACAAGGATAGGAACAGAATTTTTACCTGAACTTGATGAAGGTTCCATTTTCCTGAGATGCTTTCAACCATCAGGAATATCCATCCTAGAAAGTTCTAAGGCCGCACCGGTTGTCAGGAAGATCATTTCACACCATCCGCAAGTAAAAAGTGTAATTACCCAAACAGGACGGAATGATGATGGCACAGATCCTTTCGGGCCAAACAGGATGGAAATAATGGTTGACCTGAAACCATATGACGAATGGGTTAATGATACTTCAAAAAAAGAATTAATAGAAACCATTAAAGGAGAACTATATACTGCTTTACCTGGTGCTTATTTCTCCTCTGGCCAACCCATTATAGACCAGGTGACGGAAATGGTAAACGGAAGTGCGGCTGACCTTGCCATAAACTTATCCGGGGACGATCTTGTTGAACTCAGGTCAAAAGCAGACACAATAGTAAATATTATAAAACAGATTGAAGGTGCCACAGATCCCGGGATAGAACAGGAAGGGCCTCAGGCCCAGATTGCAATAGAAATAAACAGGGAGAATGCAGCCCGTTATGGTATTAACGTGAGCGACATACAATTGATGGTTGAAGCAGCCATCGGTGGAAAAATAATTGGTACTGTATATGACCAGGCTAAACGGTTCGACATTGTGGTCAGGTTCCTCGCAGCAAACAGGAATACGATGGATATAATCAGCAGTATGCTTGTCCCCTCTGTTTCCGGACAACTTATCCCAATGAGGGAACTTGCAGAAGTCCACATTATTGAAGGCCAAACAAACATAACACGTGCAGATAACAAAAGATTAATTACCGTCCGGACAAATATAAAAGGACGTGATCAGGGTGGATTTGTTAAAGAGGCGCAGCAAAAATTAAAAGGAAAAATTAAAACTACAAAAGGCTCAGATTTAACTTACGGGGGCCAGTTTGAAAATCTTGAAAGGGCAGGTTCAAGGCTTCTTATGGTTATTCCTCTTACCATGCTTATTATAGCCTTAATACTTTATTTAATGTATCGAAATGTCAAGGACACCCTGGTGACGTTTTTATGCGTCCCGTTTGGTGTTGTTGGTGGTGTATTGGCATTGCTAATCAGGGGGTATTATTTCAATGTATCGGCGGGAGTGGGGTTTGTTTCATTATTCGGAGTATCTGTTATGGCTGGGGTTCTTTTAGTGTCTTCGTTTAACCGAAGTAAAAATAATGGAAATGATTTAGGTGAAAATCTTATCCAGGCATCTTCATTGGAATTGAGGCCAATCCTGATGATGATAACGGTAGCCATGTTCGGATTAATTCCTGCAGCAATCTCAAATGGTATAGGTTCCGATATTCAAAGGCCTCTGGCAACTGTCATTATAGGAGGATTGGTTTCTACTCTTCTTTTCACTCCATTGATTATACCTCCTGTTTATTTTCTGTTGGAAAAAAGAAAGAAAAAACAATAATTAGGTCTGAAGTTAATCCTTACCTTGCAGCATTGCTTCTGATAAAATATAATATCCTGATTTCCAAGCGTTTTCCAAATCATCATTTCATTTTTCACCCATTCCCTGGGCCAGGGTCCAAAGCAAACATTCACCTACTATTTGGTAATGTTTAGGTGTAGCACCATACCCTCTATGCTTTTCTCCCAGTTCTTTTACATCCGCAGCTATTTCTCTTAGTTTGTCAAGGTTCACCACAACATACGAAATCATGTCTACCAACTTTTTTTCCTGTAAAGAAATGTCGTTTTTAAACATTGGCCTTAATTCCGGCGCAATTTCAAATAGCCTTTTATAAAATAAATGACCTGTTGATTCTGCAATCAGGATCAAAGAAGCCCATGAACTTTTAACTAATTTAATTTGATCTGAAGTCATTAAATATTAAATACCTTTTGATTAAATTTTTGCATATTAAATCCAGTTATTACAGACAAATAAAATGCTATAATGGAAACCATAATAGCATATTATGTAAAGGTAAAATATCAAACCAGTATCATAGCACTGTAATTAAAAGTTTACAATTAATTATATAATAAGGATTAACAGAAATATAAATCCAATTCTCATAATTCTTCCAAAGCACCACTGCTTACAACACCATTTTTTTTATGGTTATTTTTAGGAAACAAATTATAAAAATTGCTTATTTGGAATACTGATAGTGTTTTTATTGTTAGAAGCGGAATTAATATCAAAAGTAAAAAAAGGTGATGCTTTGGCTCAAAAGCAGTTATACCAATTACTAGCCCCTTCCTTGTTTGCCACCTGTCTACGCTACACAAAGTCTAAATATGAGGCGGAAGATTTTTTACAAGACTCTTTTGTAAAAATCTATCAAAATATCAATAGTTTCAGAGCAGATGGCCCAATTGCTGCCTGGGCACGTAGAATAACAGTAAATACTGTAATTGAGGAGTTTAAAAAACGTGATTTACTCAGAGAAAGCCATGATTTACAAACTCACGGCAACCATTTGGCAGATAATACTGTCAATGTAATATCAGACTTATCGGTACAGGAATTAAGGAATCTGATAAATAAGCTGCCCAATGGAAAAAAGGTAGTTTTTAACCTTTATGTATTGGATGGATATAACCATAAAGAAATTGCTGAATTATTAAATATTACGGAAGGAACATCAAAATCTCAATTAGCTAAAGCAAAGGAATTGTTGGCAGAAATGCACAAGACACAAAACGAGCATGTCGGATAAATTACCCGAAAATATTGATCAGATAGAGGATTTTTACAAATTCTCATTCAACGATGAAGCTGAAACCCCTTCCACGGAGTTATGGGGTAAAATAGAATCGCATATCATAACCTCGTCTACTCAAAATACGAATTATTTCTGGAAGAATGGAATTTTGCGTTTGTCAATAGAAGTTCTGGTCCTAATGTCTATTTTGTACTATTTGCAAAACCCCCAAATCATTTCTGAAAATAAGGAAGTAACTCCTCCGGTAAGCAAAGAAATCCGACCTTCCAATCCACAACTTGAGGATTTGGACAGAAATATGGAGCAAGAGGAAGTTCATACAGTAAAAGCAAACCAGCCAGATTCTAAAATTCGTAACGAAAAGGTTAAATCTAATCCCGACTTTAATCCTGTTGTAAAAGAAGAAATTGTCGCTGAGCCAGAAAAGAAAAATATTACTGAACCAATACCAGTAGCAGAACCTCTTCCCTCCCCAGAACCAAAAATTGAAATTCCTGTTAAAGAAGAACCTCAGGATTTATACAGTAAGCTGAAGAAAAAGCACGTTGTAGACAGTTCAAAATCGTTATTCATCGAAAAGAAGAAATAGCTTTCCAGAAACTTCATATATATCCTCCCTTCCCAGCCCACCTAAACGGTTGCTGCTAAAATAAGCCCGTTTTAAACCTTTGTGCATTACAAAACCCGTTTCATCATTTGAAGAGTTGACTGGTGCGCGGAGGTTTTGCAAACTAAGCCAGTCACCGTTTTGTTGTTTGGCCACAAATACATCAAAACCACCCATTCCTTCAGGTCGGTCCGAGCAGAGGAAAAGTCGTCCCTGGCTATCATAAAAAGGTGAAATATCATTGTAAGGGGAGTTTACGACTGGGCCCAGATTAATAGGCTCTGACCAAATGTTTTCTACCCTGATAGAAACATAAATATCATTTCCACCATACCCTCCAGGCATTTTTGAAGAAAAGAAAAACAGCTTTTGCTCTTTGTCCATACAGGGGTGAATAAAGGAATATAAACTGTCGTTAAGTATAAATAACTTCCTCGGTACTATTGATTTTCTTTTCAGATCTTCCAGGTAAAGTTTACTTCTCAATACATTGTCGCGGTCTCTTTGAACCTTGGTGTAATAAACAAGCATACTGTCTTCTACAAAGCATGCTGAACCAGCATGGTACCGGTCTGTTGACAAAGCGGTATATAGAATAGGATGTTTCAAGGTAGAATCTTCATTGTATTCTGAGAGATAAGCACTTTGGTATGGGAGCCCATCTACACCTGCCCTTTTTTCAATTATGACAGATTCCCTGTTCGACAAAAAATATAAACCCTGCATATGAAGACTGGGACAGGTCTCCGAATATTCGGTATTGAGTTTTTTTAAATTAGTAACCTTAACGGGTTTGGTTTTTTTCGTCCATAGTATAGAAGAGTCACAATGAAGCACCAGGTTTTGCAGCTGAATATTTTTTTGTAGAAGGGCCCATTTCTTTGCCTCAGAATATTTACCTTGTTGCTTTTGGGTATTAAAATAATAAACCAGAAGACTGTCCTTTAAAAGTTTTTTTTGCTCCAGGTATTGGAAGGATCTGGAAGCATTTTGCAACTGCCTTGTGTAATAATAACTTAATGCGAGGTATGAAATAAGCGTATCATTGGCTGGATTACGCCTAATCGCTTTTTTTAAATGAGGTATTGCAGCCAGATAAGATTTTTTATTAAAATAAATCTTTCCAAGGTTAGGATGATATTCCCTTATCTGACCAGCAACAGAAATACTAAAACTGATAAAAAATAAAAAACTGAAATAAATTCTCACAGGTTATAAGGTGAAATTTCTTCAGGCTTTTGTTTTTGCTTTTTTACGCTTTTGGGCTTGTCAAAACGCATATTAAGCGTTATTTCATGTGTGTTATTGAGATACTTGTTAAGAGGGGAAAAATTTATATCATAGCTATAACCAAGGCAAACATTTTCAAGGCTGGCAGATAGTTTATCTAATTTTAACCCCATAATGACGGCTGCGCTTTTATTGCTTTTCATATTGGCACCAAAAAACAATTCCCTTTTGTAATTAGCTATAAATGAAATCGAAGCAAAAGCATTAAAATTTAAAATGTAGTTGGCTAACAAAGCACTTTCAAGTTCCAATGAATTTCCTAAAGTCCAGGTTTTTGAAGTGGTTAAAATGAAATTTTTAGATATAAATGCCTTTGATGCTTCTATATTAAATGAATTATCAGGGTGGCTGATGAGACCTAAAGATGAAAACCCAAGGCTAAACTTATTTTGAGCATAAAAAAGTCCGACTCCAAGATCAGGATAAAGGGCATTTTGTTTTGAGCTCAATAATATATCGTCTTCATCTAAAATCGCAAGTTTAGATGAATTAAACTGGTATTGCTGGAATCCTGCATTCATTCCAAATGCCAATCTCCCCTTTCCAAAATTAATTTTATAAGAATACATAATGTGGCCTTCCCAATTGTTATTTGCCACAATGCTTTGTTGACCAATTCTTATACCAATACCCATTCTGTCATAATTTATAGGCATATCTGCTATTAAAACATTCCCTTGTGGGGCTGCAGGGAAAGATGTCCACTCCTTGCGAACGAACAAAGTTGCGTTGACAGTATTATCCATACCGGCTGCAGCTGGGTTATACAAGGCTTTATTTAATTGAAACTGGGAAAAATGAATGAACGATTGCCCGCCGGCCGCCACCTGGACTAAAATAGAAAGCAGTAAGGAAATAGCTAATTTCATCTGGTAAGGACTAATCCACCTTTTAATTCCAGGTTTTTATTGGCTGTAAAAATGTAAAAATAATTATCAGATGGAAGAGAGCCACCATCCCAGGAATTATCGTAAGACTTCATTTTGTAAACAAGTGTTCCTTCTTTGTCGAAAATAATTAATTCGTTATCAGGATACTGTGATAAACCTCTGATGTATAAAGTTTCATTTTTCCCGTCGTTGTTTGGAGAAACAAATTCAAAAACCTTTAAGGCATCATCAATAATTACAGGTTTAGGAATTACCTGGTTATTGCTTTTCCTGAAAGGTTGCAAAAACCCTTCGCTCAAAATATTACCATATGATGAAATAAATGAAGTCGAAACTTCACCAATGACAAAATCAGTATAGATACCATTACCACTTAAATAACCTCCAGAACAAGAAATTACTTTAAGGTCATTCTGGGCTTTTAAAGTTAGTGCTAATAGCAGGAAAATTAAATTTAGAGGCCTCATTAAATATACTGATTCCAAAAATACCAATTCATCCCATATTTTCTGATTTATATTTCGTTAATTTTCAAAAGACGGCAACCTTTTCAAACAACTTCTCATCATAATTAAAATCAATTTATATAATTATGAAATACAAATTTATGTCAGTTTCTCTGGCCATTGGTATTTTAAGCCTCTGCAAGGCGGGTGTTCCCGATCTTCAGGTGGTAAATACCAGTGGCGGAAACATCAAATCCAATTCATTTTCAATCGATTATTCGGTAGGAGAAGCTGTAATTGGTAGTGCCAATTTAAGCACTATCGGATTTTTACAGCTAGCACCTAAAAACTCTCTACTAGCCCTGGAAAATTCTTCTTTTAGCTCTGGCGGAATGGCATTATATCCAAACCCCTCCTCTGATAAGGTTTATTGGAACGATAATAGCCACGAAGTAAAAAAGGCCACTATATTTGCTTATTCAGGTGCGAAAGTCTATGAAGAGAATGTTGTTAACCAGGAACTAAACATCAGTAATTTAAGCCCTGGAATTTATTATGTCGAATTTTCAGGCAATTCAAACCAAATTCTAAAAACTTTTAAAATCGTTAAAAATTAATCTACCTACCATTCTATTATTATGAAAAATTTTATTTTAGTACTTTTACTTTCATTCAATTTCGTATATGCCCAAGTCCCTCAGGCATTTAATTATCAGGCAATAGCCCGGGATGGTTCTGGCAACCCTTTGGTAAGCAAACCTATTAAAGTTAAACTAAGTATTTTATCAGAAACTGGAGGAGTTCAGTCTGTCTTATATTCTGAAACCCACTCTATCACAACAAATGCATTTGGTCTATTTGTTTTGCCTGCCGGAAAAGGAACGGTTGTAACCGGGACATTTGCCACCATTGCATGGTCAGACAATACTAAAAAACTTCTTAAATCTGAAATCGATCCTGATGGTAATGGTTACAGTTTAGTTGGAACTTCAGATTTACAATCTGTTCCATTTGCATTAAGCGCAAAAACTGTTGAAACGGAAAATCAAAAATTAACTCTAACTGGAAACAACTTGGCAATTTCTCAGGGAAATTCAGTGGACTTAACTGCTTTTTCAAGCTTATGGACAAAAAATCAAGTTGGTATTAATTACAATCAAGGCCATGTTGGAATTGGAACAAGCTCTCCTGCAACACTATTGGAAATTTCCGGGAACTTTACTGGAATTGAAAGAACTCAGTTAGCATTAAATAACACAAGCACAGACCAAGATGCTGTTGCAGGGATGGGCTTAGGTGTAGGACCAACTAATCAAGCCGGGTTGCAACTGTTTAGCGATACATATTTTCCTTCAACTTTGCCCTTTTGGAATGGCAGAATGCATGTAACTACCAATTCTAAGAACGGAATTTTATTTAATGTAACTGGAAATAATACTACAGCAAACATAGAATTTGCTAATGGGCCTGTAAGTGGTCAGGAAATTCCTGTCAGAATGATAGTTGGCTACAATGGAAATGTCGGAATTGGAACTAAAACACCTACTCAAAAACTTGATGTAAGTGGAAAAGTAAGGATCCAGGATCTAGCTCTTGATAATACGGCTGCGAAAGTTCTTGTTGCAGATGCAACTGGAGTTTTGGGTTATAAAGATGTAAATAGTATCAGTGGAAGCCAGTGGGATAATAACTCTGTAGGAATTAACTTTAGTAAAGGACATGTTGGAATTGGAACAAGCTCGCCTATTACTCCATTAGAGATTAAAGGATACTATACAGGTTTAGATAGAACCCAGATAGCAATTAGTAATACTAGCACTGATCAAGATGCTGTTGCCGGGATTGGGGTTGGAGTTGGGCCTACTTATAATGGAGGCTTCCAGGTTTTTAGCGATACGTACTTTCCTTCTACATTACCTTTTTGGAGTGGTAGATTGCTTGTAAGTACAAATTCTAAAAATGGTATATTACTAAATGCTACTGGTGGTACTTCTACTACAAATATAGAATTTGCCGTAGGTCCAATAGTTAATCAGGAAACACCAGTTAGAATGTTGGTAGGCTACAATGGAAATGTAGGTATTGGAACTAAAACACCAAAATCCTTATTACATGTTGCTTCAGGAGATGTATACCTTGACGATGCTACCAAAGGTATTATTATGAAGTCTGCAAATGGACAGTGCTGGAAAGTATCTGTTGGTAATACAGGTACATTAACAAGTGCTACAGTAATTTGCCCATAAAATATCTAATCACAATAACATTTTAACAAAAGAACCCGAAGGAAATTCCTCCGGGTTCTTTTGTATTAAATAAGTAAATGTTAAATATTATTTTGTATCAACCTTGGTACTTTTCTCAAGATCAAATAAATCGTTTAATATATCTATCATTTCATCTTGCTCTCCTCTTTTACAGGCAGCTTTAAGTTGAAGGACAGGGAACTTAATTATTTTTTGCATCAGGCTTTTTGTCACTGTTTCTATCAACTCCGCTTCTTTCTCGGTTAATTGTTTTAAATGCCTGGCAACTTCTTCCTGCCTTATTTGTTCAAGCGAATTTTTCAGCTTTTGAACTGTAGGCGAAAAAGCCATTTCTTTAGTCCATTCATTAAATTCCTGGGCTGACTGTGCAATAAGGCACTGAACTTTTGGAATAGCATTTCTGCGCATTTGCAATGCTTCAGTAGTCTTATTTTGTATATGGTCTACATTATACAATATAGCCCCTGGTATTTCTTCAACTTCAGTTTCAATACTTCTGGGTATCGATAAATCAATAAAATATTTGTGGTTTTGGATTCCAATTTCTCTAACAAGTTTTTTGGTAACCAATGGTATTTCTCCTGAAACACTTCCAATAATTACATCTGCATTGGCAATACAATCAGCTAATTGCTCCAAACCTCCAAACTGATATCCTAACTCAGTGGCCAATTCTTCAGCTTTTGAAACTGTACGGTTCAGTATGCAGATATTCTTAAAATTTTTATCCTTAAGCGTCCTGCAAACATCGGCGCCAATTTTACCAGTTCCAATTACTAACACATAAGGTTCTAAAATATGATCGGTAACAGATTCGGTGAGTTCAACTGCCGCATAAGAAACTGAGGCAGCGCCATCCCGGAAAGACGTTTCCTGTACAATCCTTTTATTAGTAAAGAAAATTGTGTGCATTAGCCGGTGCAGGAACGGTCCTGACATATTCGCATCAGCTGATATCTGGTAAGCATGTTTTACCTGTCCTGTTATTTGCAAATCACCTAAAACCTGTGAATCCAAACCAGCTGAAATAGAAAACAACCTATTGACCGCTTCAAAATGATCATCTACTGAGATAAAATACTGATGATTTAATCCTGAATCAATAATTCCCTTCTCTATTAACAATAAACTTATAAGTTGTGATGACAGGTCTGTGTTGTTATTATCTGTTACATAATAAATCTCTGTCCTGTTACATGTTGATAGGATGATTGCCTCCGTGACAAGACCCATTTCTTTTAACTTAAAAAGTAAGGTACTTGTCTGTGCACTGGAAAGTGCAAACTTTTCCCGTATTTCTACAGGTGCAGTTTTGTAAGATGAATAAACAGCTTTCAGGTTTTCGAATTTCATCCTTGTGGGAAGGGAGTTTGCAAAATTAGATCAAACTGCTGGTACTTAAAATGATTTTAATCACTTTAAGTAATTTAGAATCGTTATAAACAGTCATCAGAACTTATATATTAAATACAGTTGGGGTCAGGAAAGTTTCAAATTCATGATAGATACTGGATAATAAATTTAGAAATGATTAACATTTTAAATGCTTGTACAAAAACGAGTAAAAAGTAACCCACAAATATTTTTATTTGTGAAAAAGCATTTGTATTACCTCGCTTTTTGTAATCACAATTTCATATTTTTGAGCTTTATTCAGATCTAGAAACATAAAACCACACCTTAGTAGTATGTCTATTCAAAAGATTAAAGTTGCCAATCCGGTTGTAGAATTAGATGGTGATGAAATGACCCGGATTATTTGGAAGTTTATTAAAGATAAACTAGTCCTTCCCTACCTTGATGTTGATATTAAATATTTTGACCTGGGCATGGAGCATCGTGATGCAACAAACGATCAGGTAACCATTGATGCCGCTGAAGCTATAAAAAAATACAGTGTTGGTATTAAATGTGCTACTATCACACCAGACGAGCAGCGTGTTGAAGAGTTTAAATTGAAACAAATGTGGAAATCACCAAACGGCACTATCCGCAATATTCTGGATGGGACTGTTTTTCGTGAACCTATCGTTTGCCAGAATGTTCCGCGTTTAGTGCCAAACTGGACAGCTCCTATAGTTGTTGGCCGCCATGCATTTGGAGACCAATATAAAGCAACAGATTTTGTAACTAAAGGAAAAGGAAAGCTTACCATAACTTTTGAAGCCGAAAATGGTGAAAAAATCTCTCATGAAGTTTACAACTTTAAAGGCGATGGTGTAGCAATGGCAATGTATAATACTGATGAGTCAATCAGAGGTTTTGCACACTCTTGTTTCAAAATGGCGCTTACTAAAAAATGGCCATTATACCTTTCAACCAAAAATACAATTCTAAAAAAATATGATGGCCGTTTTAAAGATATTTTCCAGGAAATATTTGAAAAGGATTATAAATCCCAGTTTGAAACTGCTTGTATAGTTTATGAGCATCGTTTAATTGATGACATGGTTGCATCTGCCTTAAAATGGAATGGTAACTTTGTTTGGGCTTGCAAAAATTACGACGGTGATGTGCAATCTGATACAGTGGCTCAGGGGTTTGGTTCATTGGGCCTTATGACTTCGGTATTGATCACTCCAGATGGTAAAACAATGGAAGCTGAAGCCGCCCATGGTACAGTTACACGTCATTTCCGCGATCACCAGAAAGGAAAACCTACTTCAACCAATCCTATAGCATCAATTTTTGCATGGACAAGAGGTTTAGAATTCAGAGGGAAACTGGATGGTAACAAGGAACTTGTAAACTTCTGCCAGACATTGGAAAAAGTTTGTGTAGCAACGGTAGAATCTGGCAAAATGACCAAAGACCTTGCTGTTTGCATTCATGGAAATAAAGTAGATCATGGAACTCACTATTTATACACCGAAGAGTTTTTAGATGCTCTGGACCAGAATTTGAAAGCAGCATTGAAAAAATAACCATGGATTTTTAAAATTAAACCCTGGAATTGTTTTTCAGGGTTTTTTTATGCCTGTATGATTTTGTTAAAAATTTAATTTTTAAGTTATTAAAATCTT
>JANYCH010000225.1 GCA_025360395.1 Cytophagales bacterium
AATCTTATAAAGTAAAGCAAATAACTAAAACATCATCAAGCTGTTCTTCTTTACCTTTCCAGTTGTTAAACTGGGTTTCAAGCAATTTTTCCCTAGCTTCAGGTTCTTTTGGGCCGATCGTGGCAAACAGCCTCCTAAATCTGGGGTACATAAATTTATTATTATTTTCCCCACCAACCTGGTCTGCATAACCATCGGAAAATATCATAAAGCTATCCTCTTTTGAAAAAGGGATCACATTTGTCTTGAACTGAAAATCAGGGGTTTTCTGGCGCCCACCAATTCCTTGTCTGTCGGCTGCATGCTGTTCAATCTCTGTCATTCCTTTCCGAAGTATGTATAATGGGTTATTAGCACCTGCAAATTCCATACTTGAGCTATTATGGTCAATTATGCAAAGTGAAATGTCCATTCCTGAATTTACCTGTGTAGAACCATAAGTATTCAATGCTTTTAAGACTTTAGTATTCAGCAAAGTAAGTACTTTACCTGCTTCAAGGTCTTTATAATCCCTTACAATTTCATTTAAAATTTCGTAGCCCAAAAAAGACATGAAAGCACCTGCAACACCATGTCCTGTGCAATCTGCGACTGCCAACATGGTTTTGTTGCCATTCTGGTAAAACCAATAAAAATCACCGCTCACAACATTTTTCGGTTGAAAGAAAACAGATAATTTGGGCAGAACCTTCTTCATCAATTCTTTGCCTGGCAATATTGCGTTTTGAATTACCTTGGCTGAGATAATATTGTCGCTTAATTCCTTATAAACTGTTTGGATCCTTTCCTTTTGTGCCAAGATTTCTGCGTTTTGGGCCTGCAAAATGCTTCTTTGATTTGTCACTTTCCTCATAAGAAAAGCGAGCAAAATAACAATGGCGGTGAGAAATATTGCAATTGAAGAAACATAAACAAGGTTCCGGTTGGAAGCCTCTTTTTCCAATTGCTTTTCCTTTTCAAGCTGCTGTATCTTCCTTTGGCTTAATTTATTTAAGGAGTCTTTCTCAAGCAGAAGTATTCCAAGCTTTTCGAGTAGTATATCGCTCTGGCCCTTGTAATTATAGAATTTTTTGTCACGAAGGTTTAAGACCTTCGTCAGGCGCTCCAGATTTATTCTCAACTTTTTCTTTTCTGAACTGGAAAGCGATTTTTCATTTTCAAGCTTTTTCAATATGCCTTTTATTTCTATAAGGATCACAGAATTGGTCGCATCCAGTAGTTTCTGCTCAGAACGGACCTGATTAGTCACACTTTCAATGCTTTGTTCCAGGTCAAGTCCGAGGGTATTTGTTTCAGGACCACCTAGTTTCTTTACTTGGGGTGTACTTTTGGAAAGGTTGTTTAATATTGGTTTTGAAGGTTCCACAGGGGCTTCCCCAAGTCTAACCAGTAATTCATTTTCCTTTTCAAAATATTCTACACTTTCAGTTTGATAACCTTTTTTGACAAACTTAAGGTTATCAATAATAGAGGACAGTTTGGCAGAAGTTGCCCCCAGATTTATTTCAGACGTTCCTGAAACTATTTTATACTGTATTTTAGGGCCAATTACTGTTACATTGGGAATTAAATCTTCATTGCTATTTATAACTTTTACCTTAAGTTTAGTTTGTGCTTGAAGTGAGGCAACAAAAAGTAAAAAAATACAAGTTGTTTTAAGGAGGCGGCCCCGTAGCTTAATGTCAGGATAATATGTAAGCATATTTTAAAGCTATTCTGATTAATAAAGGGAATGATTGGTTTTTAATTTATCAGAAGATTTAATGCTGAATTTATCCTTTTTCTTAGACTTTCCTGACTCAGCAGCAATATCCGGTAACTTTGCAGATGTAGTGTTTCCCGAAGTTTTTTGCTGAACCAGGATCCTGCCAAAAATCACAAACGAAATAGAATCTGAGCCACTTCTTGAATAAGTTGACAAAAGATTTTCCGGTTCCTTTTTAGGGGTTGTCACCTGATGTGGCATTGTCTGTGCAAAAAGCCAGGAATTTGTAAATAAAAAAACTACAAACATATGGGACTTAAAAAATCCAAGAAGTTTTAAAGGACTACACATGTTGTTAGCAGTATTGATAATTTATAACATTTTAGAATTCTTATACCTACGGACTTTCTAAATCATAGTTGCGGGTAAGTGCTATTTTACAACATTTTACTAAATGTAGCAAGTGTGACTTTTGTATTGTTCCTTATTTTCTTTAATTTGTAATTATTTTTTTCAAATACGGTATAATAAAATAATAGTGGCAGATTTTAAGATGATGACATTTTTACGTTTTCTTAGTAAAAAACGATGGGGTTTTATACTTATATTACTATTCTTCTTTATAAATACCAGCAAGATTTTTGGTCAGGTTCCCAAGAATAAAGTATCTACGGGCCCCATTTATTTAAGCAAACTTACTTTGCCGAATGAAACTATAAAACATACCAATGATGCTGTGATAATGTTAAATGGAAGTGATTCTGCTTTTTACTTTTCACAGAAAGCCGCCCCTACACATCATGTAACAGAATTTCATCTTTTCTTTTTTCAAAAGAAAACAGCAAAAGAAATAATTATTCCTTTTGCTAATGAATTAAAGACAGACCGGATAATCTGCCTTGATAAGGAGAACAAAACTTTGTTTTTTAAATGTAATATAAATGGGGACGACATTTATTATTCACAGGCGATAGCTGGCAAATGGCAAAAACCATTGCCTTTTGCACCATTAAATTCTTCTTTTAAAGAGTCTGGTATGTGTATTTCACCTGATAAGAAAAGAATTGTCTTTGCCTCGGCCAGAGGGAATGGCAATGCTAATTTAGATTTGTACCTGACAGAATACCAGGAAAATGGTTTATGGCAAAAGCCACGCTTGCTAAAAACTATCAGCTCTGATCAGGACGAAGACGATCCGAAATTTAGTGCTGATGGCAAAACACTTTATTTTGCTTCTAAAGGCTTTAACAGCCGTGGTAAATATGATTTATTTTCGTCTGATTTTGACCCGGTAAGTAATACCTGGAGAATACCCGTTAATTTAGGAAAGGGTATAAACAGTGAGTATAATGAAATCTCTCCTGGGGTTAATTCTAAAGGAGCAATGATAGTTTTAAGCTCAGACCGTTATTCATTATCAGGCGATTATCACCTTTACAGGCCAGTTACCGCCAAGAAGCTATGGTTTTCAGCTCAAATAAATGATGCAGATAGTTCGCTTCAAATAGGTAACCTTAAAGTGAGTTTAAAACCCGAAGATGCTTTGCCTGGTGATGGAAACATAGAAATATTATCAGAAACAGGAGTTTATGCTGATTCTGTCTTTGCTAACCGCTGGTATATCGTAAATATTACAGACAGTAACAAAGTATTGCATACTGAAAGAACACTTCTAAATTCCTCAAATTATTCCAGGTCTTATTACTTCAACCTCACCCAAATTAAAGATCCGCATCTTGTTTATAAGGGAAAGAAAATCCCACTTCTTAGCAAATATGTTCTCCGGTATGATGCTGGGGAAATGCTCCCTGAAAAGTACAACAAAAAAACTTTGGAAAGAGTATCCGAACTATTGGGCCATCTTCATATTTACCAGGTGGAAATTTTATACCCTTCTACAATGACAAAGGAACAGCAGGCCATTGTTTCTTCCAGGGTCGACCGACTCCAAAAGTATTTGATAAAAAATAAGGCTTCTCAAAAAGATATTACTTCAGGCAAACTTAATACTTTAGAACCCGATCAGCTTACTATAAAAATGGAATTTAAACTTAGGATCAATTAATTTTGGTCATAGAATATTCTTTCAATATCCTTATAGAATTGTTTCCTGGATTTGCTGTCGTGGTCAATACATTTACTTTTTCTGGCAGCTTTAATTCTCGTATGTTGCCTTACAAAAAGCTTCAATGGCAGCAGATAAGCGAGTGCAATTTCATGAGAACCAGCCTGTGAAGACCGCAATTTATTAAGAATGACGGCATCATAAGAATAGGCAATATTAAACTGTGGGTGAAAAGTATATGCTACAACGGCCGCTATAGCTTCAGAACTACGCAGGGTAAAACCTAAAGCCAACTTTTCAGATAGGATGAACTGATTATATAAATCGACCTGTATAGGAGCATTGGCTGTGTATTTGACAAGCAGTCTTGGATTATAAAGAAGAGAATTATTTATAGCAAAATTCATTCCTGAAATAAGGTAAATATGGTTTTGCTTCAAACCTTCCCCGGTGCCAAAATAATTATAAGGGTTTAAAGTAGGAATTGATATCCCGATTTTAAACTTATTGTCATAATAATAAACGCCTAGTCCGTTTTGCAAAGCGAACCTTGTGGTGTTGGTTCCATAATTCAAAGCAGGATCTGAATTGAGATTAGAATTTGTTGGGTCTGTATTGGAACCAGAAAAGTTTGCATTAAGCTCATTCACACCTAGTTGTATACCTGCCGAAAGTCTTGAATAAGTACCCAGCCTTGCAATTACTGCATAAGAAACACCAACAAAAGTACTTTTAGTAATGCCCATTGACTCGTTCATGAAATTGAGTGCAACAGCAGACCTTATCCTAAGCAAAGGCATATCTACACAAACGGAACTGGTGACCGGTGCATTTTTAATTCCGCTCCATTGCCTTCTGTGCAAAGCAACCAGGCTTATCTTTTCTTTACTACCTGCAGCTGCAGGGTTTATAAGGGTATAGTTATAATTGAATAAGGTAAATTTTGTGTCCTGTTGTCCATATAGAGTAATATTGAAGCAAAGCATTAAGCCCAACATAAATGTCAGGTATTTAATATTAAAAGTTCTATTCTGAAAAAAGTGTTTCAACGGTTAAATGTTTTGCAAACTTGGTATTCTAATATTTCTACAGCATCATTAATATCACTGCTTATATTATACGTCCAAAAGCCTTTCTGGTCAAGGGTAAGTTGTCTATATACAGGATTACTGATGAAAGAAAAACCTTCAAAATGTAGCATATCAAATGGGTCAGAATCATTGTTTACAGAGTGGGTTTGAAGCATCAACTATTAAGACTTCGTCAGAAAACACTGAATACTTGTCCTTTTCGGCTTTAGGGTTGCAATTGTTAACTGAGATTAAAACTTCTATGCTGTCAGTACATCCATTTTGGCTGTTTATTACCACGTACTTTCCATTGTCAGAATAAGTCGAAATTGGCACAAAAAGCGTAGAAGAATTTTGAACCTTGTCGCCTGGCAATTTCCAATAAGCAATTCCGCTTGTTACAGCCTGAAGGTTTACAGGACCTTTTTCGCATATAGTAACTGGATCTGCACTAACAAGCCAGGTTGTCAGTAGTTGATGTATTAAGTGTTGCAACCTTTGTGCTTCCTTTCCCATCGTAAAGATTCAGCTCCATTACATCAACTCCATGCCTTCGCCTGTGTTAGTAGGAATAACTCGGTTTCTCGCCATTTATAAGGCAAATATTTGGTATAATCTTGCTATTTGTTTAGCATTAATTTAAGCATGTTGCGAGCCTACAGCAGATGGCTCCCCTCCAATACCTACATTATTGCTGTTCCTTTCATACTTTGTTCCAAAATAAGCAATATAAGGTACTGCATAATTTTACCCTTACTGAAGATTTTATAAGCCATTCACCCTATCCTGGTATAATTAAGATTTAAATCCTTTTCCCAGTTTAATCCATCTTTTGATAATTCACCCTTGCCAATAATGGTATTTCCGTTGTCAATAAATGTAAAACTATATCGTTGAGAAAATCCAGGCTCATTTCTCCACCATTGTAAAACATTATCCTGAAATATAACCTCATAGATTCTTGAAATGCCTCTTTCATCAAATGACAGCATAAAATAAGTGCCTAGTGCGTTGTCACTGCCAAAAATGGAAATAGTATCAGGAAAACCTTCATAAAATATTTTTGAATGCATCATCAAAAATGCTCCCCCTTCGAGCCATTTGAAAGATGTTTGTCCGTGAAGAACTGTATCCGGCACCAAAGGATGGGATCCCAGAGTTTCCCAATCCCCAACCAAAATACCAAATAGTTCCAGGGAAAGATTATGTTTAGCAGCCTTGTTATTTGAATTCATTTTCCATTTTCTTATCGCATGTTTAAAAAACATGCCATATGAATGCATTAAGATAGGACGTTTGTTATATTTTAAGATGGTAGTCTGTGGTCCATGAATTTCCATTTTCGAAATTTGTCCAAGGCATAGAAATTGAACGATATTAATAAACCTCTCAATCATGAAATTAGAAAAATTCTCAAATCTCATTTTCGATCAAATAAAAAATAGAGGCTACCAATATTTTGTATTGTCCAATATCTCGGGCATTTTAAGTGAAGGTGACGATGTTCATAATTTACTGATCCCTTTTAAAACTAAACAGGAAGCAGAAAATATTGCAAGAAACAATAACGGCTTGTATGTAATTGATATGGTAGAAGCTGAAAAGGAAGTGCAAGGCTCCTTTATTGAAAAAACGGGCATAACATTCTTTATTGAAAGAAAATACCTTCAATAATTCCTGTCCATTAAGACTTTACCAGCTTCTGACTCAATAAACATATTGAGAAGGTTTTCACGTTTTTTAATCATCAACCCAAATCCGTTTTTTACTTTTGGTAAATTTTTAAAATGAGCTCGCCAAATACTTCCCCAAAAATTACTTTTACCGGTTACGAGAAAGTGGTCATTGCCTTATTATCTATCATTCAATTCACTGTAATACTGGATTTTATGGTACTGTCTCCACTTGGTGCATTTGTCATGAAAGACATGAGTATTGTGCCTTCTCAATTTGGAATGGTCGTTTCTGCATATGCTTTCAGTGCAGGTGCATCTGGTTTGCTCGCAGCGGGTTTTGCCGATAAATTTGACAGGAAAAAAATCCTGGTCTTTTTTTATGTAGGTTTTATAGTGGGGACTGCTTTGTGCGCCATAGCACCCAATTACCAGTTTTTACTTTTTGCAAGGGTTGTTACAGGTCTGTTTGGAGGCGTGCTCGGATCAATAGGTTTTGCCATCATTACCGATATTTTCAGCATGCAGGTGCGCGGGCGCGTTATGGGTTTTACTCAAATGTCTTTTGCTGTGAGCCAGGTTTTAGGCATTCCTATCGGTTTATTACTTGCTGATAAGTTTGGCTGGCATTCACCTTTCTGGATGATTGTCGGGTTGAGCATCTTTACTTTCTTCGCCATCCTTTTTTACATGAAACCTGTTACCGGGCATTTGAAATTGCAAACAAAACAAAACCCATTCCTGCACCTGGTTAAAACGGTGAGCAAACCAGATTATATAAGAGGCTTCCTGGCTACAGTATTACTTGCCACTGGCGGGTTTATGCTGATGCCCTTTGGAAGTGCTTTCAGTGTATTTAACCTAGGGATCAGGCAAGACCAACTCTTTATTTTATACGGAATTACAGGGGTTTTCTCCATGATTTTCGGTCCATTGGTCGGTAAATTCAGCGATAAGATCGGAGCCTATAAAATCTTCGTCTTTGGATCTGTATTGAGCATTATCACGGTGGCTATTTACACTAGGCTTGGCATTACACCTTTCTGGATTATACAGACAATCAACGTTGTACTCTTTGTTTCCATCACCTGCAGGATTATTGCATCTTCAACCCTTATGACAGCAGTCCCTGAACAATCTGACCGCGGTGCCTTTATGAGCATCAATTCTTCCATTCAGCAAATTGCAGGTGGTTTAGCTTCTGCCCTTGCCGGCCAAATTGTAGTTCAAACTGCCAGTGGAAAACTTGAAAATTATGAAATTTTGGGCTATGTAGTGATCCTGGCGACACTGTTTACCATTGGGATGATGTACGTGATACATAAGCAGGTGGCGCGCAAGAATGTGACAAGCAACCTGGCAAACTAAAACTAGAAGGGCATTAGTTCCATTATGCCTATTCGGGGACCTGAACTCAGGGTCTCACCCTTACCAACTATTCTTCCTGTAGTGGATGGCTGACTTTTGAAGAAAACTTACTGATCAGAATACCTATCAGAATTACTGAATATAGCTGACCGCAAATTCCAAAAAGTGAGGTTGCCAGCTTGGTATTATGCTTGTCTGGAGTGATGTCTCCATAACCTATTGTAGAAACTGTAATGCTGCAGAAATAAACAAAGTCTGTAAAAATAGCTGCAACCCCTTTGGTTTTTATTCCCAAAAAGGATTGGGGATTTTGATAATAAAAAAACTGCATCAGAAATACTCCTGTTTCAATTAAGAGAAAATAACCGCATGCAGCAGCAGAGAGCAGGTCTATGTTGATATACCCGGGCCTTATCAGGAATTTCAATACTTCCAGCAAGATAAATGCAAAGAACAATACATACATCAAACTTAGGATTTGCATAAAATCCTTTAAGTCGCTCATAAAAGGTATGGCCAGTGGCAAACCCAGAACTATCAGGAACAGAAGATTTCTTACAAGATTCTTCCATCTGCCTTTTTCAATAAAAACCCCAACACTCGCTATTCCTAAAATTAACATTGTAATAGGCCAGATATACCTGGTGTAAAACGAGAGATTAAGCAGGAAAACACCTATAAACAAATGGATGATAAGTGCCGCCAGCAATAACTCGTATTTTTGATTACCCAGGAAAAGTCTTGTTCTGTTCATGCTTTCAAGATATTGATTTTTACTGTAAATCAGGAACATAAAAATTCAACTACATATAGACGATAAATCTTAAAATCGACTTGTGCCGTTCGCTTTGGAAATTATAAAATAAAAAAACCCTCTGGATTAACTCCGGAGGGTTTTTGTTTATGTGTTTGAAAAAATTACTCTTTGACAAATTCCACATTGGCTACAAGTGGAACTTCGTCACTTAATATTGAAGAAGGCGTACCTGCACCAACACCAAAATCTGTACGTTTAATTAAGCCTGTAATTTTAAAACCTACAATAGTCTTTTTAGTATATGGATGAATGGCTGAACCATTGTAAACCACATCAAGTTCAACTTGCTTGGTTACACCATGTATAGTAAGGTCGCCAGCAAGTTTATACTTTTTATCACCGGTTTTTTTCATTGACTTACTTTTAAAAGTAAGAGTTGGAAATTTGGCTGCATCAAAATAATCAGGGCCTTTCAAGTGAGTATCGCGCTGCTCATTATCAGTATCAATGCTGTTTACTGCTGCTGTCATTTCCACAGCTGCATCAGAAAAATCCTCTTTCGCAGAAGTTAATTTAACCGAGAAATCTTTGAAAGAACCATCCACATCTGAGATCATCAAATGGGTAATGGTGAAATTTAATTTTGCATGAGTTTTATCCAAAGTATAACTCTGGGCAAAAGTGCTGAAGCCAGCAAAAAGTGTAATGGCAGAAATAAAGATTTTTTTCATTTTGGATATGTTTATGCTAAAATTAGTGTATGTACGTTTAAATTGATTTGAGCCTAAAAAAGTTCATAAACCTCCTAAATTTATGAGTGGATAAACTTTACATGAGGTTGAAAAGAGAATAACAAATTGGATTACAATAAACTACCCTTCTAATGTAAATATAATAAAACTCAGTTTATTCCTTTGTACGCTTCGGCCTGGCAGGAATCAGTTTGCTGTATCTGAACGTTGCTCCCTTTGCTTGCTGCGCATTTTACCTCCATCCATTTCTACTGGTAGAAGTATCGCTACCCGGCATGTCTTTAGGGCTTCCCGGGGGTTGGGCCATTAGAATATTGAATAATGCAATGAGGCCGGCAATTATTAAAATAGGTTTCAATATAAACTAGTCTTTATACAAAAGAAAATTGTTATGCCATTTACAGATTCTCCTCTAAATGCTAATGAATATATAGTAGAGCCCATTTAGCTACTGTAGGCAAATTTTATTTGGTTTTTGGTGATGTTGGGAGTTGCAATCATTCTCATCATTAGGTTGTCGAATATGCCATCTTTATGAATT
>JANYCH010000229.1 GCA_025360395.1 Cytophagales bacterium
TTTATATAAAGTGCCTCATCATGGTTCAAAGACAGGATATTTAGAACAGATTTTTGAATCTTTAGTAGGAAATAAAAGCATTTTAAAAATCACTCCTTTTAGTCCAAGTAGTTTGCCAACACAAGAAATGCTTGATGTCTATTCAAATCATTCTGATTCAATTTTTTTAACATCCAGATTACATGTCTCCAAAAAGGCAAAAGCAAGAGATAGAACTTTAGATAAAATAATAAATGCTTCTGTAAGAAGTCTTGAAGAGGTTAAATTTATACAAGGTATTATAAGATCAAGATTAGATTATACAAAAGAGGATTCAACTTGGAAAACAGAAACTTTTGATTCTGCATTGCGATATGAAAAACTTCCCCCTTTAAAAGGTCGAAGTTCAACAACATAGACGATTTATAAACTTACTCTCCTCACATCCACCTCTACCTGTAAAGCCTGTTTTCCTGTGCAGAAAACCACTCCTTTCATTGGGCTTACGTCAGCAAAATCACGTCCCCAGGCAAGTGTAATATGTTGGTCTGTTGGGACTAAATTGTTCGTAGGATCAAAATCAATCCAGCCTTCTCCAGGTAAATAAACAGAGATCCAGGCATGGGATGCATCTGTTCCAACTAATTTAGCTTTTCCTGGTGGGGCAAGCGTTTCTATATACCCACTAACATACCGGGCTGCCAGGCCTTGTGAACGAATGAATCCAATGCATAAATGGGCAAAATCCTGACAAACACCTTTTTTGTTTTTAAAAATAACGTCTATTGGCGTTGCGATTGTGGTATGGCCTGATACAAATTTGAAATCCTGATATACCCGGCCCATTAAGTGCAGGACTGAGGATAATAAACCTTTTCCCGGTATAAAAGATACAGAAGCATATTGATATAAATCTTTATTCAGAACTACATGTTGTGATTCATATTTAAAATGATACACCTCTACATAATCCTTATGAAACTGAGAAAGTGCATTCCTGACTTCTTCCCAGGGCTTATCTTTATTTAACAGCGAATTTATATTCTCTCTTGCAGAAATCTTAACCTTGCTTTTCACTTTCACCACCAATTCCCTATGGCTTTGCTGGATAGCAAAATACCGGACATTATTCTCGTAAAAATCGGATAGCTGGTAAAAAACTGTAGGCAAAGGATCAATGTCGAACATTACATCCATGCAATGCTGGAAAGGAAGATTCCTTGGCTGCAACCAGATTTTGCTATGGCAGTGGCTTACAGGTCCTGAATAAACATATCGGGTTGTATGATCAATCTCGTATATCAAATCTGCATCTTAATTAGGATAAACCAGGGATTGTACAGAAGCAGAATGGCTGAAATATCTTTCTGTCAAGGCCAAAGAGCATTTTCCAATATTTTGTAATAAGGTATCAAGAACCGTCTTCAGGTTTTTTCTAATGTAGATCCCATCCTCGGTATCCAAAAGGTTGTTACGGTCACATGTTCTGATCATTGTAAAACTATCCAGGATTATTTGCTGCTCAAAACCCTTTGAACCAAGTACTTGGCTTCCCGAAAGATGATCCAAATAAACTATTAATTTCTGTAATTGGTAAGAAATAGACCTTGGATTGTTTTCATCAAACAGAAGCAAGTCTATGGCATGTTCAAGGTTCAGATAAGACCGGAACTTGAACCTGTAGGTAGAAATAAGCTGATTGCTTTTCAATACTGCTTCCAATATTTGTACCTGAACCTGATCAGTATCTTTATATATCAGAGTTGAATTAACAAGTGTCGCAATCAGGTAAGACCTTTCTATTTTCCTTCCTGTCTGAAACATCAACCAACCCTGTTCCCGCGGCATACTTTCTGTTATGAAACCTAAAAGAGATACCAGTGAATTATAGGTTTTATCAAGCGCCCCCCCCAGGTTGAGATAACCCGTAGGCTTTAATTTTCTGAGTGTAGAACAGTTATCCTTCAGGTTTTCTACCATTCTTCTAGCGTCGTTAGATAAAAAACCACCAACAGATTGAATGGACTGAATCAGGTTTCTCAGGTTAAAAGCTAAACCTCCAATCCTGTTATCATTCTGGCACAAATCAAATATTTCGGCTTGCGGATCAATGGTGTTTACCTTCTCGCCATCCCCAACAAACCCCGGATAGGTCATAGTAAGTTCAGTCAACGCACACAAAAGCCTTTCATTGACTACGGTAAAATAATCTCCACCAGAATTTTCCATGGTGTAGTTCACGGCAACTTTTAAAAGTCTTAAAGTCGCCAGCACACGTTCACTATACCTTCCGCTCCAGAAAAGATTTTCGGCCATTCTGCTGGTAAGCGATTCATTCAACAGAGGGTTTTGTTTTCCTATAAATGACTTTAAAGCAGTGCTTGGCTGTTCTGGCTCTGCCACAACCCAAGTGTCTTTACTTATTCCTCCTGCCTGGTTTGATACTATAAAACGGTCCTTTTCAGGCGAACTTCTTGTTAAACCACCTGGCATAATAGAATATCCGGATCTTGAGCCTATGGCAAAGCCTCTTAAAACTGCAAACCTGGACTCTAATTCATTGTTAACCAGTGAAGGCACCGCAGAGAAATTTACTTTTTCCTGGCCAACATACAGGTAAGGCTCATGCTTTATTTTTGCGATTAAATCTGCCAAATCCTGTTTTCCCAATAAGGAAGGAATAATGGTAGGGCTGCCTGTGTACCGGTCAATCTTTTTAACCAGCAAGGTATCCAGGTTGGTCAAAACATAACTCAGTTCTTTGGGCTGACCGCACCACCAGGTAGCAACGGTAGGTAAAATAAGGTCTTGATTAAAATAAGTACGGTAAATGGTTCCCAAAAAAGGGATCAGACCTGGGTTCTCCAAAATGCCGCTTCCCAAAGGATTGGCCAATACTACATTGCCTTTCCTGACTGCTTCCAGTAAACCGGGAACGCCCAATTTAGAATCCGGCCTAAATTCCAATGGGTCACAAAATATATCGTCAACCCGGCGAACGATGATGTCAATTTGCTCGAGCCCATGAATGGTTTTGATCCAGACGCAACTGTCCTTCACCAATAAATCGCTTCCCTGAACGAGGTTTACTCCAATATAATCTGCAAGAAATGCGTGTTCAAAATAAGTTTCGTTCTTTTCCCCGGGCGTTAGCATGGCTATACGGGGATTTTCTTTTTGATTCGGCGCCAGCTGGCACAGTGAATGATAATAGGTTTGAAAAAAGTCTGCTATCTTCCTGATCCTTTGGGAATTGAAAAGTTCCGGTAAAACCTGGATCATGGCCGACCTGTTTTCCAACGCGTAACCCATTCCGGAAGGTGCCTGTGTCCGGTCGTTTACCATCCACATTCTTCCATCAGGGCCTCTTGCAATATCTGCCCCGTATAAAGCCAGAGGATATTCATTCCCAAAAGAGATATTATCGCACTGCCTCAAAAAACCTTTGTGACAATAAATTAATTCATGCGGAATGAGGCCGGATTTTAGCAGTTCCTTTTTTCCATATAAATCCTTTAGAATGAAATTAAGGACTTCAGCCCTCTGAATTAAACCACGCTCAATGGTTTTCCACTCATTTGCATTCAATATCCAGGGAATGGGGTCCAGGTTCCAGGAACGTTGCAATGCAAGATGGCCGTCATAAACATTATAGGTTACGCCGTTCTCAAGAAGCTGTTTTTGCAAATCCTTAGTTCTCTGTTGGATTTCATTTAAACCAAGAATGTTGAGGTTTCCCAGGATTATTTTCCATTCCGGCTTAAGTTCATTTTCTAGAATAGTCTCATCATACATCAAATCCTCAACGATGTTATGACCGGACTTATTTTTTTTCGGGGAAAGAAACATAATTACCTTGCAATGAATGGCAAGATTCTAAAATAAACCAAAAAAGAGGAGAAAACAAACTAAAAACAAGCTACTAATTGCTTAAAAAGAGAAAACATAAGCATACATGATTAAAAAAATGACCAGGAAATTGGGAAAAGGTATTAATGACGTTTGGACATTTTAAGTCCTGCTGAATGAAATTTGCAAAGCAATGTCCTTGGTTAAGGATTAATCAAATGATAACTTACAAAAAGGCAGTCCTGATGGACTGCCTCTATTCATTTAAAGTATCCAATGTAAAATACTGTTTACAAAAGATAAAACTATACTGAAAATCAGCGCCCAAATAAATCCGTTTACCTTAAAACCAGGAACCAAAGCACTTACCAGCAGTATCATCAAGGCATTGATAACAAATAAAAATAAACCAAGCGTTAGAATAGTAATCGGTAAAGTGAGGATCACCATAATGGGCTTGATGATCATATTTACCAAACCTATTAAAAGGGCAACGATAATAGCGGAACCATAGCTTTTGATTGTTACTCCAGGCAATAAATAAGCCGTAACCATAACAGCAAGAGCAGTAATCAACAATGAAATTATATAAGACATATTAGAGGTTTTAGAGATTAAGTGAAAAAGATAAACGATGCTTGATGCTAGTTAATTAAATAAATTCATAATGTCTTCCTGAGTCAGGGATTTTACAAAGCTGTCTTCTGTATTGATAATATCGCTGGCCAGTTTCTTTTTTGAATTTTGAAGCTGTACAATCTTTTCCTCCAGTGTGTCTTTGGTGATGAATTTGTAAATAAATACCTTCTTATCTTGTCCTATCCTGTGAGCACGGTCTACAGCCTGTTGTTCAGCAGCAGGGTTCCACCAGGGATCCAATATAAACACGTAATCTGCTGCGGTAAGGTTCAATCCAACACCACCGGCTTTTAATGAGATAAGGAAAAGTTTTATTTCTTCATTGTTCTGGAAAGTTTCCACTTCTTTTTGCCTGTCGCGGGTACTTCCATCCAGGTATGCATATTTTGTCCCTTTCTCGTCCAGGTGGCCTCTCAGAATATCCAGGTGCTTTACAAACTGGCTGAATATTAATATTTTATGATCTTCAGCCATTGCATTTTCCAACATGGCCAAGACCTCTTCCATTTTACCGGAATCACCTTTATACCCTTCAACAGTCATAGCCGGGTGATTAGCCAGTTGCCTTAGTTTGGTCAGGCCTTGGAGAATGTATATTTGTGAACCTCCAATCCCTTTTTTTTGAATGGTCTCTGTGATCTGATTTCGGATAAAGGACTTTGTTTCTTCATACAATTTATTCTGCTCCTCGCTCATGGTGCAGTATTGGATAAATTCGGTTTTTTCAGGCAATTCTTTGGCAACCTGAGATTTATTTCTTCTGAGTATAAAGGGTTTAATCAGGTTATTAAGCCGTTGGGCTTTTTTAGTATCGTTTTTCTTCTCAATTGGGATCAAAAATTCATTTTTGAAAAAGGACAGGGTTCCCAAAAGACCTGGGTTCACAAAGTTCATTTGGGTCCACAAATCGCTTGTACTGTTTTCGATCGGTGTACCTGTTAAAATAAGTTTGTGCCTGCTTTTTAATTTTACTATCTCTTTTGCAATAACAGATCCCGGATTTTTAATTGCCTGAGATTCGTCAAGGATGATGTAGTTGAAATAAAAATTAGACATCATATCAGCGTCATTTCGGATAGTACCGTAAGTAGTAAGCACTAAATCGTAATTAACAAACTGATCTATATTTTTATCTCTGAAGGCACCTGTATAATTAAAAACTTTAAGCTGAGGGGCAAATTTTTTGGCTTCAAGTTCCCAGTTGTAAATCAGCGAAGTAGGCATTACCAATAATGAAGAATTGGACCCACCATTTTCTTTTTCAGATTGGAGAAGTGCCAGGGTTTGCACTGTTTTTCCTAAACCCATATCATCGGCCAGGCAGCCTCCAAGGTTGTAACTGGCAAGGAACCTCATCCAATTGTAACCGGATTTCTGGTAAATCCTCAGTTCCCCTTTGAAGTTTACAGGAAGAGGATAATCTTCTATTTTTTCAAAAGCTTTTAATTTTTCTAATTTATTATTGAGGCTTACTTTGGCAAAATTGTCATTTGCAAGTTCCTCAACTAATGCTATATGGTGTTTTTTAAGTGTTAAGCCTTCGCCGGCTGCTTCATCTGCCAACTGGAACAGATCCGAGTATTTAGTAAACCATTCTTCAGGCATCACGGCAATTTGCCCATCCGGGAGTTCAAATTCCCGTTTCCCTTCTATAATATATCTTCTTATCCTTTTAAATGGTATTTCATATGGCCCAAACCGGATCACAGCATTCACATCAAACCAATCTATGTTCTCCTGGATAGAAATAGTCAGCTCCGATTTGCCTAAAAAGTATCTTTTTAAATCTTTAGAATTTTGCTGGATTTTATAACCTAATGTTTCCAGCTCTGAAGTGTGGTAACTAAGCCAGTCAAAAGCCCTGTATTTGGGCATGACCGCTTTGCCGTTCTTCAACTCCATTCCACGGTCACGCAACTCAATAAGTTTCTTTTTCTCCCAATCAGCAAAGCGCTTAACTTTGTGGAAGATATAGTTGTCCTGCTTTTTTTCCACTTTTACACTGGTTTCACTTCCATTATCTGCCGAAAAGATAAATTTTCCGTAATGAAAGGATAAGTCAAACACAATTTTACCTTCTGTAGAATCTTCCGGATGAATTACACTTTCTTCAGTAAAAATGGATAACGGGGAAGTAACAGAGAGAAGCTCTGTAAATGAGATGTATGGATAAGCATTTTCACGCTCTGTCACAATATCAAACCCTTTTGCAAAAACATCGAAAGAGGCAACAAGTGGGGCGACAAACTTTTTATAATATGTATCCTCTACTTTTTTAGGTACCTCAATAAATTTTTTATTCAGGAATGGCTTAAGTTTTGAGCCTTCAACCTCTTTTTCAAAAGTGTATAATTTGCCTTCCAGAAGTAGCCAGGCAGGTTTATGGCATACTATAATGGCGTTTTTATATTGAAACTCTATTTTTTCCTCCTTAAATTTAATAGTTGGGTAGTAGTGCGTATTGGTCTCGTTCCTGAAAAAATGAAATAGTATAGTGGCTTTTTCAGGCAACATTTCAATTTTTCTCCAGGTTGGTTCACCGTCATTGCCCATTTCAAAAACGAATTTTTCCGGAAGAAGCTCCAGAATTTTGGACTTTCTGAATTCAAGGTAATCTGATATTGCCTCTTGGATTAATGTATCGCCTTTTTCTTTGTTATATATTTTGGGAAAGAACTCAGCAGCAGTGGTTTTTTTTACTGAAAATTTCTTTAAAACAGCATCCTGCTGGATACTGTCAACCAATTTGATTATTTCATAATCTTTTTCATCTAACCCTGAAGCAAAATCATTGCTGTTAACTGCCGAAATATTTTGATGCTGGAGCGTTAAACGTCCTTTTTCATCAAGCTGAATAATAAAAGATTCAAAAATGTATCCCAGATATTCGTGCTGAAGCAACGAATAAACAATTTGAAAAGGCTTGTTAGGAGAAACATTCATAATAAAAAACGAGCAGTTTCAAAGTTAACTAAATTTGTAGTTTTGTGAAAAATATAAAGTTTAAATTGGATTAAAACTGGTTGTTTTCGTAATAAAATAAAGCAAGTTTACAACGGTACAGTTTTACTGGAAAGATACAAATTCATTCGGCCATGTCAGATTACAGATCAGAAATCAAAAGCATCTTCAAAAGACTTAATATTCAGGAAGGATTTCAATTTACATCCTGTACCGGTACAATATGGACAAATGGAACGCCATCTGGTAATAGAGAAGTAATCTCTCCTGTTGATAATAACCTGATCGGGAAAATATTTTTGGCAGATGTGAAATCATATAATCAGGTTGTTTTAAAAGCTGAAGAAGCTTTTAAACAATGGCAATTGGTTCCGGCACCAAAAAGAGGGGAAGTTGTAAGGCAAATAGGAAATGCTTTTCGGGAAAATAAAGAGGATCTGGCAAAGATAATAAGCTTGGAAGCCGGCAAAATCCTGCAGGAATCACTTGGTGAAGTTCAGGAAGTTATTGACATCTGTGATTTTGCTGCTGGATTGTCCAGGCAACTTTATGGCTTAACCATCCAATCTGAAAGAACATCTCATCGAATGATGGAACAATGGCATCCTTTGGGAATTGTTGGGATTATATCGGCCTTCAATTTTCCGGTTGCGGTTTGGTCCTGGAATGCCATAATTGGTGCTGTTTGTGGAAACGTTTCTGTTTGGAAGCCTTCAGAAAAAACCCCTTATACTGCTATTTTTGCCCATAAGATTATTGAAAATACCCTGAAAGTAAATAATGTGCCGGAAGGTGTTTTTAACTTGGTCCTGGGAGATTATACTATTGGCAGCGAAATGTCTAAAGACAACAAAGTTGCCTTGGTTTCAGCAACAGGATCCACAGCAATGGGCAAAAAAGTGGCGCAGAATGTAGCAGCCAGATTAGGAAAGTCTCTTTTGGAATTAAGCGGGAACAATGCAGTTATTCTTACTGAATATGCAAATCTTGATATGGCCATGCGGTCGGTAGTTTTTGGGGCTGTAGGAACCTGCGGACAAAGATGTACATCCACCAGAAGGCTAATTGTACATGAAGCTATTTATGAAGACGTAAAAACCAGGTTAGTAGAAGTTTATAAAAGGATAAAACCTAACAATCCATTTATAGATGGAACTATTTTGGGTCCTTTGATAGACAAAGAAGCCGTAAGTATGTTTAACACCAATATTTTACAATCTATTCAGGAAGGTGGAAGATTGTTGGTAGGAGGAGGATTGTCAAAAGAACTTCCGGGAAACTATGTATACCCTGCGATAATAGAAGCGCATAACAGTTATGATTCTGTCCAGCATGAAACTTTTGCGCCCATTTTATATCTGTTGAAGTATGAAGGAGATGTAGAAAATGCTATTTCTATCCAAAATGGAGTGAAACAAGGATTATCATCTTCTATTTTTACTGAAAATTTCAGACAGTCAGAATTGTTTATGGCCGCTACTGGATCTGATTGTGGAATAGCAAATGTAAACCTTGGTACTTCAGGAGCCGAAATAGGAGGGGCATTTGGCGGAGAAAAGGAAACAGGTGGAGGAAGGGAGTCTGGTTCTGATGCGTGGAAAAACTATATGAGGAGACAAACCTGTACGGTAAATTACGGGAATGAAATTCCTCTGGCACAGGGCATCAAATTTGATATTTAAAAGGATCTATTGAACTTTAATGTTCGGTTTTCGTAGAAGATAATCGAAAATATTACATATTTAAAATACAGGATAATATCTTTAAAATTGATTTAATGTTTCTTAAATGCTATTTTTACAAAAGAATTTAGTTAAACAGATTTTTTCAATCTAAATTACCGTATAAATAGTAAGAAAACTTACACGAAGAGCCCTAATTAAATAACTACAATGAGTTTAACAAAAAAACTTCATTCCATCATGCTTATTGATGACAATGAAATAGATAATCTGATAAATCAAAAAATGATTGAATCAGCTGCTATTTGCCAGCATATGCTTGTACACACAGGGGCAAGGAGCGCAATAGAATTTTTAAGAAACATAGAAAAATTAAGAACTACTGTAGCTGATGCCAGTAAATTGATCCCGGAAGTAATTTTACTGGACATTGACATGCCTTTGATGGATGGATTTCAATTTCTGGAAGAATTTGAAAGATTATCCGATGCTGTGAAAGATCAAACGAAAATCATCATGCTAACTTCTTCAATGAATCCAAATGATTTAAGCAGGGCGAAGAAAAGCAAATACGTTACCAAGTATTTTAATAAACCTTTGTCTATAGAAAACTTAATGACATTGAATCCCTAATCAGCAAGCCTGGGCTGACCTTATTTGTTTCAGGATCTCAATCCCTCCGGCATTCAATACTTTTTTAGCTAATTCAGTCCCCATAACTTCACCGTTTTGGGGATTTCCTATTTCCTGGAACTTGATTATTTGTTTTCCGTCAGTAGAAATTAAGCCTCCGACCACAGCAATTTCGTTTTCTCGTAAAATTGCGTGGCAAAATGCAGGAATACTACAACCTCCGTTTAGTTCTTTTAAGAAAGCCCTTTCTGCAACCAGGCATGTTTCCGTTAACACATCATTTAATGCTTTTTTGATTTCAATCTTTAAATCAAGCCTGAGATTTTTACTGGCTTCGATGGCAATGCTTCCCTGGCCAACAGGAGGCACAAATTCATCTGTCGGCAAGGTGGCCACAATCATGTTTTCATAACCCATTCTATGCACCCCGGCATAAGCTAAGGCTAGCGCATCTGCCGCACCATTTTTTAGTTTCTCTATCCTTGTTTGCAAATTTCCGCGCATGTCCACCACGTCAAGGTTAGGATAGTATTTTTTGAAAAAGGCTTTTCTTCTAACAGAAGATGTTCCTATAGTTCCTTTGCCTGTAAGCGAAAAATCTTTGTTAAAGCTTACAACCACATCGCAGGGATTTTCCCTGCTTGTGAAAGCAATTAATTCAAGGTCATCTGGCAGATGGCTTTGCAAATCTTTTGCACTATGTTGTGCAATGTCAATTTCCCCATTTCTCAACGCCTCTTCTAACTCTTCTGTAAAAACACCTTTGCTGCCAATTTTTGCCAGAGATCTGTCAAGTATTTTATCGCCTTTGGTATTTATTACAACTATTTCAGTTTCAAAACCTGAATTTTGAAGAAGGTCTGCAATGTGGTTTGCCTGCCAAAGGGCAAGTTTACTTCCGCGCGTACCTATTTTAATTTTATTTGGGATCATAGAATGTCGCATACTTTGTCAAAGTTTAAAACTTTGACAAAGTTAGATTAAGGGTTAGTCAAATTCAATCAGATAATTTTGAATATCAAGATCGGTCTGTTGAGATAAATGAAATTGTTGATAATCATCAGCGCCTCCAAACCAATTTAATACTTCAGTTCTTTGGAGCCTGGTAGGTTTGTTAAGAAGATGACTTTGATATGATGAGTGTGGATAATCTTTAAAATCTTTTATAAATCCATGTTTTTGAGGATTATGATGAATATACCACATTAGTTTTGAAAGATGGGCATTGCTTTTAACTTCAATTCTTTTAAATGGAGTTTCAATTAAAGAGCCGGTACGGTTTACTGATTTGTTTAATGACTGGGTATAACTGCTGAATAGTCTTGCAAACTGTTTACTAACCACAAAGTCGGCAGTATGTAACCCTTCACTTTTAATTTTATTAGATAAAGGAAAGTGGTCAGAATAAAAACGGTTCAAAATATCCTGATCCTTTATTCTAATTAAGAGATGAAAATGGTTTTTTAGTAGACAATAGGAATATGTTTCAACTACAGGTGAAACATATAATGAATACTTTGATAAAAAGTACTGATAGTTTTTTTCCTGTTTGAATATTGTTTCACCATTTATACCTCTGTTATAAATATGGTAAAATCGCCCTGGTTGTAATTGAGCATTAATATTCATTCCATAAACTTAGCATTAACTTTGTCAAAGTTTAAAACTTAGACAAAGTTTGTTGTTGTTACTCAAAAATCAAATGCTTTACAGATTCACCTGAATTTGCCAGTTCTTTTAAAGAATCAATCCCGATTTCTAAATGTCTTCTTGCGAAGTTTTGAGTAACGAGTTTATCGCTTTCAGCAGTTTTTACGCCATCCGGTTCCATGGGGTTGTCGGAAACCAATAACAAGGCTCCGTGAGGGATGCTGTTTATAAAACCTACCACAAATATGGTGGCCGTTTCCATGTCAATACCCATTGTTCGGATGTCCAACAAATACTGTTTGAACTTCTGGTCATGTTCCCAAACCCTTCTATTGGTTGTATAGACGGTTCCGGTCCAGTAATCAAGTTCATGTTTTTTGATCATAGAAGAAACAGCCCTTTGTAACCTGAATGAGGGCAATGCCGGAATTTCAGGAGGCAGATAATCGTTGCTTGTTCCTTCACCTCGAATTGCTGCAATGGGTAAAATCAAATCCCCTACTTTGGTCTTTTTTAGTCCGCCACATTTACCCAGGAAAAGTGCAGCTTCAGGTTGAACGGCCGATAATAAATCCATCGCAGTGGCGGCCATTGCACTGCCCATCCCGAAATTCATAATGGTGATGTTGTTTGCAGTGGCGGTTTGCATTGGTTTGTCAAGGCCAATTATAGGCACATCAAATTTTTCAGCAAACATCTGAACATAATTGATGAAGTTTGTAAGCAATATATATTCGCCAAAGGCTTCCAAAGGAGTACCAGTGTAACGGGGAAGCCAGTTTTTTACAATTTCTTCTTTCGTTTTCATGCTGTTAAAGTTTAAAAAGTTTATTTTGTGCTATACGGCGCAAAGCTAGAACATGTTTGATCTTAATCTTCCCAAAGCAGATATAAAAATGGTCCATAAAGCTGGTAAACCATTTATACTGGATTTAATAAGGAAGAAGTGGCTGGCTTTAACTCCGGAAGAATACGTCAGGCAGAATTTTATTTGGTATCTGGTTCATCATCTTCACTATCCTACGAGCCATATAAGTGTGGAAAGAGGAATTAAAATAAATAAGCTTTTAAGCAGATCAGACATTGTAGTTTACAATCAAAACAGACTGCCTTACATTTTAATTGAATGTAAGGCTCCCCAGATTAAAATTTCCCAAAATACTTTAGAGCAGGCATCCAAATACAACCTTCAACTAAAGGCAGAATATCTTTGTGTGACCAATGGTTTAGAACATGCCTTTTATCATATCAATTTTGAAACTGCCAGATACCAGAGATTAGAAAATTTGCCTGGATATTTACCACAGCGAGCAATTTAAATTTTGGTATAGTAATTTGATAATTTTTAGAAAACATAAAAATGGCAGCATATAACGATTTAATCAAAAGCAAAGAACCAGTTCTTGTAGATTTCACTGCCGAATGGTGTGGGCCTTGCAAAACTATGGC
Organism: Cytophagales bacterium; assembly: GCA_025360395.1. Taxonomy (GTDB): domain Bacteria; phylum Bacteroidota; class Bacteroidia; order Cytophagales; family UBA9547; genus UBA9547. The sequence continues at coordinate 12,843 of JANYCH010000229.1, forward strand.
CCCGGAGTTGGAAAAAACTCGCCGCTGAATTTGGTGAAAAACTGAAGATCATAAAAATTGACATCGATAAAAATCAGGAGCTTGCAGGTAAACTACAGGTTAGGAGTGTCCCAACTCTGATACTTTACAAAGACGGAACTCAGGTTTGGAGGCAGTCAGGAGCTATGATGGCGCACCAGCTGAAGTCAGTTCTGATAGATTTTATTTAATTTCTAGCCGGAATTATATTCCTGTAAGAATGATCATGGTTTGATATAATATCCTTTACCAGATAACGATCATCTTTTTTTGTCAAAAATAATGTAATAAGTTGTATTGCTATTTGCTTTATGACGGACGAAGTAAGTTCCTAATTTTGGATTGGCCGTCTTGGAATGCTTTAGTTTTGGGATAGAATACATAGTATCAATAATATCCAAAACATATTTTTCAGCTGATTGCAAAAAACCAAAATAGTCCTCTTTATAAAGAATAATAGCTAATGATCGAGTTTGACCTTAACCGTGCCTGAAACAATTATTTCTTCCACTCCCAAGATCTAACAGTCCTTAGCATTTCAGGTTTAAATTCTTCTAATGAATAACCGGACTCTTTTGCCTTTTTCCATTCTTTTGCGAAATCGTCTTCTTCAACTGCTCCAAGTTTTATGAGCAAAGGCATAATCTCAGCCCTGTGTTTCTTTAAGTCGAAAGTCGCTTTGCTGATGTTCCTTTTACTATCCTTCTCGGTAGTAATTCCTGCAATTCTTGCCATGGCCTGGTCTTTAGTCAAAATTTACAAATATTTTATTTGGTAACACCCTCAATTATTATCCAGCAAGCCACGCCCACTTTTCTTGATCGTTCCGTCTGCTTTCAGATCTTTTGAAGTACGGTCAAGTATGCCGTTTACAAATTCCTTGCTTTTGGGCGTACTGTATTTCTTTGCCAGCTCTATGTATTCGTTGATTGTTACTTTAACTGGAATACTTGGAAAATGGATCATTTCGGTCAGAGCCATTTTCAATAGAATTGTATCTACTACAGTTACCCTTTCCAGGTCCCAGTTTTGCAAATATTTTTCAAGAAGAGTATCGAGCTTATCTCCATCTTCTGTTGTTTTCTTATAAATTTTTTGGAAGAAAGAGTGATCTTCTTCCCAATCGGGTGTAATAGTTACCGGACTCCAGTTGCCGTCTTTGCTTTCATAGATCCTTTTTAGGGTTTTATAAACCATGTTCTTCACTATGGCTTTATTTTCACCCCAGTTAGAATCAAGATCCTCGAAAAAAGAATCAGTTGCCGGACTGCTGAAAAACAAATCTTTGATCACATGCTCCACCCAAGCCTGTTGGGATTCCCTGTCTGGAGGGTTATGTCCAAGCATTTTTCGGGTAACATCACTGTGTCTGAAATGAGTTTTATAAAAATCTTCAACAAAGTCCAGGTGTTCCTGCCAGCCAATTTTGTTCCTAATAAAAAGATCTGACATCTTTTTGCTTTCCCTTAAGGCCTGAACCGGGAATGCCTGATAAAAATAATCCAGTCTTTCTTTTTTCTCTTCAGCTACAACACCAGTAAGCTCACATTTCTGATGACAAAGTTCTCCTAATTCTCTCAGGAAGCACATAACCAACAGGAAACGGTCATAAACGGCCATTGTTTCCTCCATCATAAGTTGGCCGTATTTTTCAGTATCTTTTTTGCATGCTTCAGTATAATCCTTTTTTGCCCGCCGAACATGGTTGATAATATCACTTTCGGTATCAGCCTTAAAATCTTTCCCTTCAATGGTTTCATGCAAAAGCGATTTGGACTCCTTCTTTTTTCTTTCGAAAGTAGCAGGCGTGATTTCTTCTGAAGTGTGAAAATTGGGACTGAACGTCAGATCAAGATAGTCTTCTGCCAAAAGTAGGTTGGAGCGTTTGGCATTTTGCAGCGCGTAAAGATATTGTAAAGCTTTGGCACGAAGCAGGTGTCGGTTCAGCATAGGAAAGAACGGAATTTATGGAACAAATTGGCCCTGATTTGCATTATCTTTGCAAGCAGGATTACAAATTTACCTGTTTTTTTACGAAAAACTTAAAAATTCCTTCTTGAAAGAGTTAAAATTTCTCAATAAATATTTTTGGAAGTACAGGTACAGGCTTATTCTGGGGCTTATTTTTATCGTGATCTCAAACTACTTTGCTGTTAAACCTGCTGTGTATGTAAGGGATGCATTGGACCTTGTTAAAAATGCCGTAGTAGATATCAAGGCTAAAACCGGCATTGTAGACACTACACTTCTGGTCGATGAGTTTGGCAGACAGGTGGTTATATATGGGCTCCTTATTTTGGCAATGGCCTTATTACGGGGCTTGTTCCTTTTTTTTATGAGACAAACCATTATTGTTATGTCCCGTCTTATTGAATTTGACCTGAAGAATGAGATTTACAATCATTACCAGACCCTTCCACTTTCATTTTACAGAAGGAACAATACTGGTGACCTTATGTCCCGGATTTCTGAAGACGTTAATAAAGTAAGAATGTATTTAGGTCCGGCTATTATGTATGGAATAAACATGGTGGTGCTTTTTACCCTCACAATCGGTCATATGATCTCTGTGAATCCTAAACTGACTTTGTACGTTTTATTGCCTTTACCCATCCTGTCTTTTCTTATTTACAAGGTTAACTCCATTATGGAAACCAGGTCAGAAGTTATCCAGCGAAACCTTGCAGGGCTTTCCACTTTTGTCCAGGAAACTTTTTCCGGCATCAGGGTTATAAAGGCTTTTGTAAGGGAAGACCAGGTAATTGAACAGTTTACAAATGCCAGTGAAAAATATAAAGAAGCTTCATTGTCGCTCACAAAAGTAAACGCCTATTTCCAGCCCTTGATTATTGGCCTCATAGGTTTAAGTACTGTTTTAACCATCTACCTGGGTGGAATAGAAGTGACAAAAGGCAATATAACAACCGGTAACATTGCTGAATTTGTAATTTATGTCAACATGCTTACCTGGCCGGTAACTTCGCTTGGCTGGACTATCAGTTTAACCCAATCTGCGGAAGCCTCTCAAAAACGGATCAATGAATTCCTGAAAACAAAAACCGATATAAATTCTGATAAGGACCTCTCTATAACTATAAAAGGAGACATAGAATTTAAAAACGTTTCACTCACCTATCCTGATTCAGGCATTGAAGCCCTGAAAGACATCAGTTTTAAGATTTCTGAGGGTAAATCTCTGGGGATTCTTGGTTCTACGGGTTCTGGGAAGAGCACCATTGCAAACCTTATTTGCAGAATGTATGATCCTACCGCTGGCATTATAGCTTTAGATGGCTATGATCTAAAAGACCTGAATCCGCAAAATTTAAGGGACAATATTGGATATGTACCTCAGGATGTTTTTCTGTTTTCAGATTCCATAAGAAACAATATTGCATTTGGCGGAGATGAAAATGATGAGGAAAGCATTATAAAGGCTGCCAAACAAGCGGACTTATATGACAATGTAATGGGTTTTGAACATAAATTCAATACAGTAATCGGTGAAAGAGGGATTACGCTTTCTGGAGGTCAGAAGCAAAGGACATCCATAGCCAGGGCTTTGATCAAAAATCCAAAAATATTAATTCTGGACGATTGTCTATCGGCAGTGGATACCAAGACGGAAAATACTATATTGGAAAACCTTAAAAATGTGGTTTCTTCCTGTACCTCAATTATTATTTCTCATAGGGTTTCCTCACTTAAACTTGCAGATCATATTATCGTGCTTGACAATGGTAAAATAATAGAATTTGGTTCATACAGTGAACTTCTACATAAGGAAAAGGGTAAATTTTTTCAACTTTATAAGAAACAGTCTGAAAAAAGTGAGGCTGCATAATATGGTTAGAAAATGACTAAGTGGATTTTACGCAATTTTAGCCGGGAAACTGGAAGTAAAAATTATTTAGGATTTGTGGATGGAATTCGGTTTTTAGCCGTT
>JANYCH010000235.1 GCA_025360395.1 Cytophagales bacterium
TGATGGAAAACCGCATCAAACCTCGTGTCAAAGAAATCTTCGAAGGCAAGGATGTAAAGATAAAATACACGGGAACCACTCTCCTATTCATAAAAGGAACACAGTATCTTATTGACGATTTGTCGAGCAGCTTGTTTTATGCCTTTTTGCTGATTTCTCTAATGATGGCCTTAATTTTCACGGATCTGAAAATTATCCTGATCTCTGTAGTACCAAACATCATCCCTATTATTATGACAGGCGGTGTCATGGGCTTGTTGAACATTCCTTTAAAACCGAGTACAGCATTGACATTCAGTTTGGCATTTGGTATTTCAATTGACAGTACTATCCATTTTCTCAGCAAATACAAACAAGAACTCGAATTGTGCAAAGGCGATTACCTAAAGGCAATATTGCTTAGCATAAGGGAAAGCGGCATAAGCATGATTTATACGTCGCTGGTGTTGTTTTTTGGCTTTGTTATTTTTGCTTTCTCAGAATTTGGGGGAACAATTGCCTTAGGGGTTTTAACATCGTTAACCTTGTTCTTTGCATTATTTACAAATCTTGTCTTGCTGCCTTCGCTTTTAATCACCTTCGACAAAAACCGGTTGAAACCTAAATCGACAAAGAAAGGACTTTTTGGACTTACAAGGGAACAGATAAAAACAAGGATAAACGAATTAAAAAGCAATCGAGTTTCCAGAAGGGCAGACAGGAATAAGGTGAATTAATATTACCATCAATTCTATAATGAATTGCTTTTTATCTACAAAAAAATAATATAATTTTTGGAACATTTAAAATATGGTACAAAAAAGCCTTCTGATTTGTTTCAGAAGGCCTTTTACTTTCTTTCTTAAGAATAAGTTAGTATCTGTACTGATCCATTTTGTAAGGACCATTCACATCAACACTAATGTAAGAAGCTTGTTCTTTAGTCAAAACATCAAGTTCAACACCGATTTTTTTCAAATGCAGCCTTGCAACTTTTTCATCAAGGTTTTTAGGAAGAACATATACTTTGTTATCATATTTTTCACTATTTGCCCAAAGCTCAAGTTGAGCGATAACCTGGTTTGTGAAAGACGATGACATTACAAAAGATGGGTGGCCCATTGCACAGCCAAGGTTTACCAAACGGCCTTCAGCTAATACTAATACGTCTTTACCTTCAATTGTATATTTATCCACCTGAGGTTTGATTTCAACTTTCGTGTTACCGTAGTTATTGTTTAACCAAGCCATGTCAATTTCAGTATCGAAGTGACCGATATTGCAAACGATCGCTTTGTCTTTCATGGACCTGAAATGCTGCTCAGTAAGGATTCCACAATTACCAGTAGCGGTTACAAAAATATCAGCGATTTTAGCTGCATTTTCCATTTTCATCACCTGAAAACCTTCCATAGCCGCCTGAAGGGCACAAATAGGGTCAATTTCAGTTATGATAACACGAGCACCAGCACCAGCAAGAGATTTTGCAGAACCTTTACCTACATCACCGAAGCCAGCTACTACAGCAACCTTACCAGCAAGCATCACATCTGTCGCACGACGGATAGCATCTACACAAGATTCTTTACAACCATAAAGATTATCGAATTTCGATTTAGTTACAGAATCGTTAATGTTGATGGCTGGAATTGGAAGTTTACCATTTTTAACTCTTTCATAAAGACGGAGAACTCCAGTAGTTGTTTCTTCAGATATACCACGTATAGCCGAAACCAATTCAGGATATTTATCTAAGACAAGATTTGTTAAGTCTCCACCATCATCCAGGATCATGTTGAGAGGCTTACGGTCTTCACCGAAAAACAATGTTTGCTCAATACACCAGTCAAATTCTTCTGCATTCATACCTTTCCAGGCATATACTGAAATGCCTGCTGCAGCAATTGCTGCAGCAGCATGATCTTGGGTTGAGAAAATATTGCAGGATGACCATGTTACTTCTGCACCTAATTCAACCAATGTTTCAATTAAAACAGCAGTTTGAATAGTCATGTGAAGACATCCGGCAACACGCGCGCCTTTCAAAGGTTTGATTTTACTATATTCTTCACGAAGAGCCATTAAACCAGGCATTTCTGCTTCAGCTAATCCTATTTCTTTTCTTCCCCATTCTGCCAAAGCAATATCTTTGACTTTGTACTTTAAGTATGTCGCAACCATTTTGTTAATTTTTTACAAAGTTAATAACATCGCTTACAGATTTCAACTAAATAAGATTTTGAATTATAGTCATTTAGATAAATAAGACAATTTATCTGTTATTCTAACTTATGGTTTTAATTTTAGTTTTTTTCTCTTTTCAATTATGCATTCTTGGTGACTAATAAAATCTTTTGTTTATTATTTATCGTAGTAGAGAGTATTATATTCTAATTACATTAATAAACCAGAATTTGTTGCTCTCTAACTGAATAAACATAACGAAAATGAAAAATCTCCTTTTTTTTATTTTTGGTTTAAGCAATTACAACTTATTTGCAGCATGTCCAGCTATACCACCTGCTCCGGCTTTTCCAGCTTGCGGAACCCTTACCACCTTGCCAGCCGGTGGTGATTTAGGCTCAGGTGGAACTTTTGGTGTTGGCTGCGGACCAAGCCTCACAATAGGAACAAATATTACTAATGGAAGCGTTACAACCAAAATTTATGTACTAAGTGGTCAGTCATTGACTATTGATGGAAATTTTAGTGCAACCAAAATAAGTATTTATGTACAAACTGGTGCAACGCTTAATCTAAATGGCAATTTAGATGGTGGCGATTCATTATACATATATGGAACTATGAATCATTCCCTAAGTGGGACAGCAAGAGTTCAAAGTACTGGCACCACACTTTATATTGCTTCTACTGGTCTGTACAAGGCCACCACATTAGAAGTAAATAATTTCGGAACTATTGTAAATGAAGGTGCAGTATCAATTACTACTATTTCCCAATTTCAAAATAACGCACTATTTTGTAATAACAGGTCAGGTTGTCTTGATTTAGGATCTATGGTAACCAACAATGTTCCACCATCTGCTACAACAGGGTTTGTAACTGATGTATCGCCAGGATATATTATTTACAATTCAGCTTCGTGCCCAACACCAAATAATGATTTTACAATAACCACAGCTTTAGACATTTGTGCGCCTAACATTGCGACAACAGGTCCTGGACATGTAGGTCCTTGTTCTAGATTTGGTTCCGCCACTAACATATATAATTCTTCAGCACCATGTAATACTAATGCAACCTGTACAAATTCAATAGCCTTACCAGTCTCACTTTCATTTTTTAAATCAGAATATACCAATGAAGGAGTTATTTCTAAATGGGGTACCAATGATGCCAGGGATTCAGACCACTTTATTGTAGAGAGAAGCAAAAATGGAATTGACTGGATTCAAATAGGAACTGTTAAAACCAAAAATGAAAGAGGAAAATATAATGAATATTCGATCATTGACCAAGAACATTTTTCTGGGGGAATGTATTACCGACTATCTGAAGTGGATATCAAAGGAAGAACTACTAACTATTCAGTTGATTTCCTGGAAAACATTGCAAACTTAGATTTCTTCTCTATATATCCTAATCCTTCCAACAGCTCTTTTACAGTAAACGTTTGGGGAGATCACACTTCCTATAACTTTGAAATTGTGGATCTGGCAGGAAAGTCTATTGCACAATATGTCTTACAACAAGGACAAAATAAAATAGAAGATAAATTACCAGCCGGTATGTACATTGCTAAACTAAAGGTTGAAAAAGACTATAAAATTCAACGTTTGGACATTCAGTAATTTACAATCTCTGACCTACTATCTTTACTGTTTTCTCCTTCCATTCTTTAAAATCTCCTGCTATTATATGTTCTCTTGCCTGATTCACCAGCCAGAGATACATAGAGAGGTTTTGAATGCTGGCTATTTGCCCGCCTAATAATTCATCGCTTGTGATAAGATGCCGTAAATAGGCTTTAGAATGATGCTGGCTTACATAACCATCTAACCCTGGGTCTAAGACAGAAAAATCATTTTTCCATTTTTCATTTTTAATGTTAATTGTTCCCTGAGTAGTAAACATCATACCGTTACGTCCATTTCTGGTGGGCATTACGCAATCAAACATGTCAATGCCCAAAGCTATTGATTCGAGAAGATTAACCGGAGTTCCGACACCCATTAAATAGCGTGGCTTTTCTTTAGGTAAAATATTACAAACAATTTCGGTCATTGCATACATTTCCTCTGCCGGTTCTCCTACAGACAATCCTCCAATGGCATTTGCTTCACGATTGTACGATGCAATTGTTTCCGCAGACTGTATTCGCAAATCCTTGTATGTGCTTCCCTGTACGATTGGGAAAAGAGATTGTGAATACCCATATAAACCTTCAGTTTCATCAAAGCGTTTACAACACCTTCCCAACCAACGGTGGGTCATTTCCATACTTCTTTTGGCATACTGATATTCACAAGGGTAAGGCGTACATTCATCAAAAGCCATAATGATGTCCCCACCAATGGCCCTTTGAACATCCATTACATTTTCAGGAGAAAAAAAATGCTTTGATCCGTCTATGTAAGATTTAAACCAAACTCCTTCTTCAGTGATCTTTCTTTGAGTCGCCAAAGAATAAACCTGATATCCACCACTATCTGTAAGAATAGGTTTATCCCAACCTATAAAGTTATGCAACCCTCCGGCAGTTTTAAGAAATTCCGGCCCTGGCCTTAAATAAAGGTGATACGTATTGCCAAGGATAATCTGAGCTTTTATATCATCCTTCAACTCCTTCATGTGCACACCTTTCACAGAACCTTTGGTTCCGACAGGCATAAAAATAGGAGTCTGTATACTTCCGTGATCGGTAAAAATAGTTCCGGCACGAGCTTTAGTCTGAGAATCAGAATGTGTTAAATCGAACTTCATTTGAATGTTATGGCAAAGTTATTCGTATTTTTGAAACTGATACGAACCAAAAACTTTTAAACTTGTTTTATCTTAAACACTTATAATGGAAACTGAAGTAAAAAATGCGCCTGTAATAGTCTATACAGAATCAAACCCAAACCCCAATAGTCTTAAGTTTGTTGCAAATCTTGCGCTGTTACCTGATGCACAAAGTGTTGATTTCCCTGATGCAGCAAGTGCAGAAAACTGCCCTATTGCATTTGACTTATTCAGATTCAGTTTTGTAAGGAGGGTTTTTATTGCAGCGAACTTCATTACTGTCACCAAAGATGAAGGATCAGAATGGAATGACCTTGTTCCTCTGCTAAAACCATTTATCAAAGGGTGGCTGGAAGAAAAAAAACCTCTTTTTAAAGAAGAGTTTAAAAAAGAAACACTTGAAAACTTAACTGAAACCGAACAAAAAATACAAGTAGTTTTAGATGAATATATCCGACCTGCGGTTGAGTCAGACGGAGGAAACATTACTTTTCATTCTTTCAAAGACGGTGTAGTGAAAGTGCAATTACAAGGATCCTGTAGTGGGTGCCCGTCGTCTACCTTAACTTTAAAAGCTGGTATTGAGAACCTTTTAACGAAATTAATACCTGAAGTAAAAAGCGTAGTAGCTGAAGGAATTTAAACTTCTTATTGGTAAAACTTATTAGATGAATTGTTTTTGCAGAGAAATAATATAAATTTTTAAAGAAAATCTTACATTTGCAAAATATTAAGTTTTAATTCATTTAATTTTTACTAAAATGGCAACAACCACGGAAAATCAGAACAAGCAGGACGGATCTAAAAAAGACTTGTTTATTGACTTTATCATTATCCTTTTAGGTATTAACGGATACCAGTATTATCTGAGCACCCAGGACAAAAAAGTAATCCATGAAAAAGTTGTTGCTATAGAAGAGAAAACTTCAGAAAATACCCAATTGATTGCCAGTATCGATTCGATGCAATCTGTAATAAAATCTCAGCAGGAAGAATACGAAAAACTAGGCATTGAGAAAAAAGACCTTGCGGAACTTAATGAAAAGTTAGAAAAGCAAAAAAGAGCCTTACAAGCAGATGCTGGCTACAAGAGAAAATATGTTAACGTTCAGAAACAACTTGATGAAATGAAAGCAATGTTGAGCGAAAACGGCGGAGAAATTGAAAAAATCAAAAAAGATCGTGACGATATGTTTGCTGCAAACACTGTTTTGAAAGAGGAAAAGGTTAAGCTTTCAGATTCTATAACCCAAATCGCCGCCAAAACATCTGTTTTAGAACAAAAAGTAAAACTTGCACAAAAGCTGATAGCATTAAATGTAAAAACAACTGTAATTACTAAGAAGAACAAAGAAATTGACGAGTTGATTTACAAAGCCAAAAGCATTGACAAATTAAACATCAAATTTAATTACGCTGATAATAAAGTAGCTGAAATTGGCGGTCGTGTAATTTACATTAGAATTTTAGAACCTGATGGAAACACCCTTACAGACGCCAGCGGTCCGGGCACTTTTAACTCTGAAGGCCAGGAAATAACCTACACACAGAAACAGGAACACTTATTTGATAATTCTCAAAAAACCATTGCTTTTTTAATTACGAAAACAGAAGGTGCTTACAAACCTGGTAAATATCTTGTTGAATTATACACAGATGGGGACAAATGTGGTGAAGGCTCCTTTATGGTCAAATAATATAAAACAAAAATAAATATTGAATAAAACCTGCCCTTTTTGGGCAGGTTTTATATTTTTATAGAACTTCGTTCATTATTACAATTCCCCGTATAAACCAAAATAGCATAACTGACACCAGAACTTATGTCAAAACAACAAAGAGGCGGCAAAGGAAATAAGCCAAGGGATTCAAAATCTGAAAAATCCAAACCTTCATTTTCATTCAAAGATGAAATTCTTCGATTATTCAATGAGCGTCCGGAAGAGGTATTTCCCTTTAAGCAACTTTTAAACCTGTTCAATGTTAAAGGGCCTGATCAGAAATCAAAGTTCAAAGGTCTTCTCAATCAGTTAATTCAATCAGGGCAAATTAAACCTGCCGGAGAAGTTGCTTTCATGAAAGGTTCATCTGAGGCAACAAATGCCTTAGAAGGTGTGGTAGACTTTGTAAATCAAAGGTTTGCTTTTATAATATCTGCCGGCCTCGAGAAAGACATAAAAATTAAAACTGAAAACCTCAAAGGGGCAATAGATGGAGACGCAGTCAAATTTATTGTTTATCAGGGAAGACTCGGCGGCGATATCCATGAAGAAGGGGAGGTTGTAGAAATTGTAAAACGTAAACGGACCACATTTGTCGGTCGGCTGGAAATATCTGAAAGGTTTGCTTTCCTGATCCCTGACGGCAGGAAAATGCACAAAGATATTTTCATTGGCAAAGACAAATTGAACGGTGCCAAGGTTGGCGAAAAGGTAGTTGTAAAAGTCCTTTTCTGGCCTGATAAATCAGATAAAAACCCGGAAGGAGAAGTTATAGAAATCTTAGGCAAAGCAGGTGAGCATAATACTGAAATGCATGCAATCATGGCTGAGTATGGCCTGCCGACAGAGTTCGAAAAAGATATTTTAGCTGAATCAGAGAAAATTTCTGAAGTTATTACGGCGGAAGAAATAGCCAAAAGACGGGACTTCAGAAAAATCACCACTTTCACTATTGACCCTGAAGATGCCAAGGACTTTGATGATGCACTCTCAATCCTGAAACTTGAAAATGGTAACTGGGAAATCGGAATACACATTGCAGACGTTACACATTATGTAAAACCTGGAATGAGAATAGAACAGGAAGGCGAACAAAGGGCAACTTCTGTTTACCTCGTGGACAGAACTATTCCCATGCTTCCTGAAAGACTTTCCAACTTTCTATGCTCACTGAGACCAAACGAGGATAAATTAACCTTTTCAGCAGTATTTGAGCTGGATGACAAGGCAAATATAAAAAGTGAGTGGTTTGGAAGAACCATTATACATTCTGACAAAAGATTCAGTTATGAGTCTGCACAGGAATGTATTGAAACTGGTATTGGTGAATTTGCTGAAGAAGTAAATGTCCTGAACGCTTTAGCTAAGAAACTTCAAGCCAAACGTTTTAAAAACGGGGCAATTAGTTTTGAAACCATCGAGGTTAAATTCAAACTTGATGAAGAAGGAAAGCCTTTAGGCCTTTTCCAGAAAACCAGAAAAGATGCCCATAAACTTATTGAAGAGTTTATGTTGCTGGCCAATAAAAAAGTAGCTGAATTCTGCTTTAATTATAAATCTGGCAAAGAACACAATGTGATGATCTACAGGGTCCATGATGAACCTGACTTAGATAAGATAAGGAACTTCTCCTTGTTTGCCACAAAATTCGGTCATAAATTATCTGTTGATGAAGATCATATTGCAGACAGGCTGAATGAATTCATTGAAAAAATAGAAGGTACACCTGAACAGTATCTTTTACAGAATCTTGCTATCCGTACCATGGCTAAGGCGAAATATACCACAGCAGCCATGGGGCATTTCGGGCTTGCTTTTGCACACTACAGTCACTTTACATCTCCTATCCGTCGTTATCCGGACATGATGGCCCACAGGCTCCTGCAACGCTACCTGGACAACCATCCTTCACCTGACCGCGGTCCTTATGAACTGCAATGCAAGCACTCTTCCGAAATGGAGAAACTGGCGGCAGAAGCAGAAAGGGCTTCAATCAAATACAAACAGGTTGAATTCATGCAAATGGCAGGCAAAAAGACTTTTGAAGGTATTATTTCAGGAGTAACAGAATGGGGAATGTACGTTGACATGAACGAAACACGCTGTGAAGGTATGGTAAGGATGAGTGACCTTACAAGTGACTTTTATGAGCTTGATGAAAAGAATTACAGGCTGATAGGCAAGAAAACGCACAAAACGTTTACTTTGGGCGATACCGTTTTTGTTAAAGTGAAGGCGACTAATCTTGAAAAAAGGACTATTGACCTTACTTTGGTTGAAGATATGTCCGGACTATGATTTGTTTGATTTTTGTGATTTTGTGATTAGGTCTCAGTAACTGACAAAAATTCTGAATTCATCTCTAAATTGATTTGATGGGTTTAATTTTTTGTTGGCTACTCTTTTGAAGACCAGGCTGGGTGATCCAAAGTTTATCAGCAATCCTACTTCCAGGTTGTATGCTTCAAGGTAGTTTATGGCCTGCGCTAAGTGGTCATCTTCCAGCCTGATAACTGCCTTGAGTTCTACTGAAATTAACCCTTCAACAAGAAAATCTACTCTTCTTGTTCCAATGTGATATTCTCTGTAATAAATTTGCATCTCAAACTCACGGGCAAACCCAATGCCTGCCAGCCGCATTTCAATCTCTAAGGCTCTTTGGTAAATTACTTCCTGAAAACCATTGCCAAGTTCCTGATGCACGCGCATACAACACCCTATGATTTTAGCTGTTAACTCAGAATATTTGTATTGTTCGTTAATCACAATTCTGTCTTTACTATGATTCGTTTGATTTATGTGATTGTATGATTAGTCTTGAATTATTGGCTGGTTTCAACCCTTTTGCAGCATTAATAGTGATAATTTCAATAATGATATGTAGTTTTTAATAAGGTCATTATTACATTATTGAATTAAATATAATATTTAAAATTATTATTTGTAAAAATCAAGCATTGAAATATATTTCAATGCTTAGCTTGGAAGTCATTAGCTTCTAATGTAAAAAAAAATCAACCTACCGAATACCAGTAAATAATCACAAAATCAAACAAATCACAAAAATCATAGTAAAGATTACCTTCTTATCACCGCACCAAGTTCTTTCTCGTATGCAGAAATCATTTTAGTCATCACAGAATCTATTTCAACATCTGTCAGTGTTTTGGTATCATCTAGCAAAGAATAACTTACAGAATAGGACTTTTTATCCTTGCCCAAAGCCTCACCCTCAAACACATCAAATACATTTATATCCTTTAACAAAACAGGCTCAACCTTTCTGGCCAGTTTTTGAATTTCTTCAAACTTTACCTTTTTATCAATTACCAGAGAAAGGTCTCTTCTTACCTCAGGAAATTTAGACAGATCTTTAAATACGAGGTCTTTGGACTTCAGGCTGAAAATAGCATCGAGGTTCAGTTCAGCAGCAAAAACGTCCTGCTTAAGGTCAGCTTGTTTCAGTACTTCCTTTGATACTTGCCCAAAATATCCCAAAGACTTTTTCTGTGAGGTGATTTCAACAGATTTGGAATACAGCATATTGGAAACCGAAGCAATTTGAAAATCTTTTACACCAAGCTGGTTCAATACTTCAGAAACAGCATTTTTCAAATCATAAAACGCTATTGGCTGACTTTTTTCCTGCCATGATTCGGGTTTCTTAGAACCTGAGATAATCAGAGAAAGATGTAATTCTTCCTGATATTTCTTTCCTTCGCTTTCTCCTAAATGGTATATATATCCAAATTCAAAAAGCTTTAAATCCTTTTGCCTTCTGTTTACATTATAAGACACAACTTCCAATGCCGAAGGCAGTAAGGTTTGCCTCATAACGTCCAGTTCTGTACTGAGTGCATTTAGAATCTTTACAGCTTTAGTCTCATCCTGAAGTTTTGGAACTGAGGTCAGGGAGTTGGTATATATCTCAGAAAATCCTTTGGCTACCAGCAATTTACCTAAATTCAGCTTGGTTTTGTCTGAATCCTTTACCGGAAATGAGGCCAGAAATTCGGTACTTAAATGAGGCCTTGAAGCAATGTTATTGTACCCGTATATCCTTAAAATATCTTCTACAACATCTGCTTCACGCTGAACATCAACCCTGTAGGATGGTACACTCAATTTTATCCCTTCATTATTTTCCTCTGTAATTTGAATCTCTAGAGAATTCAGAATTTCTTTGACCTTTTCCTTAGGCAACTCCTCCCCTATTAATTTATTTAACCTGTTCCACTTCAGATCAATTAAGAATGGCAATACAGGATTCGGATATTGGTCTGAAACTTCCGATGCTTCTCCTCCTGCCACTTCCAAAATAAGGGAAACTGCAAATTTCAATGCAGGAACAACCATTTCAGGGTTTGTTCCTCTCTCAAAACGAAAGGAAGAATCAGTCTTAATGGCTAAGCGCTGAGCGGTTTTCCTGACAAAATCAGGATGAAAATAGGCACTCTCAATAAAGATGTTTTGAGTTAAAGCAGATACCCCCGAATCTTTACCACCAAATACCCCTGCAATGCACATTGGTTTATAAGTGTCAGAAATAACTAAATCAGAATTTTGAAGCCTTCTTTCCTTTCCATCTAATGTCACAAACAACTCGTTTTCATCAGCCAGTTTAATCAATACTTTTCCGCCTTCTATTTTATCTGCATCGAAGGCATGTAAGGGTTGGCCCAGGCCATGCAGTACATAATTTGTAATGTCTACAATGTTATTAATAGAAGACACACCAATATTTTTTAATGCTTCTTGTAACCATTTGGGAGAATCTTTAACCTGAACACCCTTAATATACACTCCAGCATACCTTGGACATGCTTCTGTATTTTGAATTTCAACATAAACAGGCGATTTCACGGATGAAGTAAACTTAAAATCTTCAGGTTTAACAGATAGTTCTTTTGTCAATAATGCCTTCAATTCCCTTGCAACGCCATAATGAGATGCAGCATCTGCTCGGTTAGGGGTAAGCCCGATTTCAAGAATATGATCACTTGAAATATTAAAAAGATCTGCTGCAGGGGTTCCGACAACACTTTTCGGAGCTAAAACCAATATACCTTCATGAGAATGTCCGATTCCCAATTCGTCTTCGGCACAGATCATTCCTTCGGAAACTTCACCTCTGATTTTTGTTTTTTGTATGACAAATGGCTCTTTTCCTTCCATTCGTACTTCTGCTCCGGGTAGGGCAATCACTACTTTTTGTCCTGAAGCAACATTTGGAGCTCCGCAAACAATCGGAAGGATCAGCCCGTTTCCAACATCTACAGTTGTTTTACTTAATTTATCAGCGTTAGGATGTTTTTCGCAGGTAAGAATGTGACCAACGACATAATTTTTCAATCCTCCGGGAATGCTTTCCTGCAAATCCACACTTTCTACTTCAAGGCCGGAATGGGTAAGCAAATCGGCAATTTCGAAAGGGGTTTTGTCTATTAAGATGTATTTTTTTAACCAGTTGAAAGAAATCTTCATTCAGAAAATATTAAGACAACAAATATAGGAATAGGTAACGGCTTTTGGGTTGTAACCCTTCCAAAAACTAGGACTGCTTTTAAGCGACAAAATTGTAACTTGAATAATAATCATATGAAGAAGCGTAATTTTACGAAATAGATAATTCAGATACTTCAGGAGTACGAAGCAGGGCATACGACAGAGGACATCAGCAATAACCAGGTATTAACAAAGCGCATTTTATAATAAAGGATGTTGGTATTCTGGTTTGGAATGCTAGGACCTGATATGGCTAAAAAGAGCTTGAAGAAGAAATAACTTATGGCCGTGTATTCCGATTTGGCCCTTGAAAATAAAATTTTAAAAAAACTTGTGATTAGTTAATAATTTAGCGTACACTTGAATAAGTGTGGAATAAAAAACCAAATTTAAGTCAACTCAAATAAAACCTTGTAAAGGCAGAATGCAATAAATATACTGATACCAACTAAGGTAGCAGTGGTATAGAAACGTTGAATTGGTTATTCAATATTTGACATCAAAAAGTAAAAATGAAATATTCACTTCTTGCCATTTTAGCTTTTGCAACAATGATGGTTTCATGCAATCACCAAAATAATAAAATGGGATATAATTCAACAACAGAAAAAATAAACTTCAAAAGCAAAAACCTGAATATAGCCGGGCTATTATGTAATAATGATAGTAAATTCCCTAAAAGTGCTGTAGTTATTTTGGGACCAATATGTTCAGTAAAAGAACAATCTCCTATTCAATACGCAACAAGATTAGCAGAAAAGGGCTTTGTGGCCCTATGCTTTGATGCTCGAGGTTATGGTGAAAGCGAAGGACAACCAAGACAGTTTGAAAGTTTGAAAAACAAAATGGAAGATGTCAAAGCTGCCATTGATTATTTAACATCCAGAAAAGATGTAGATACTAAAAATATTTATGTTTTGGGCATTTGTAACGGTTCTAACGAAATGCTCCAGGTAAGTATTGATGACGAAAGAGTGAAACGGTTAGCCTTGGTCTCAGGCAATTATTTGGTAAAAGAAAACATGGTGCATTTGTTGGGTGATGAAACAATTTGGAACGAGCATTTACAAAGGGCAAAATTGTCCAAAGATAAATTTGAAAATTCAGGCAAAGTTGATTACATCAAAATTATAGACAGTTCAGGAACTGATCAATTATTGCCACCATTGCCCATATACAATTGGTATCATCCCTGGGAAAATAAAGCACCATATTTTACATATCGCGGCGGTTGGCAAAACAAAGTAACGACAATGAGCGAATGGGAAACTTTAAATTTTGATGCCCTAAGTATTGCGAAAAAAATAAACAAGCCAACCTTAATTATTCATGGAGAAATGAGCGATGGAGGTTATGAATTTGCCAAGCAAATTTTCAATTCAATACCAAATCAAAATAAAAAATCCATATGGATAGACAAAACTGTCCACTTTCAGTTTTATGATGATCCGATAATTATTGGTCGGTCTGTTAATGAAATTTCTGATTTTTTTCAAACTAATAACTTATAAAAAATGGTACAAAACATACTGATTTCATTCATTGCTTTAGAACATTTATACATTCTCTATTTTGAAATGTTTAAATGGGAAACTATTGGCAAAAGAACTTTTACCAATTTGGATGAAAGCTTGTTTAATCCAACCAAAGGAATGGCTGCAAATCAGGGCCTTTATAACGGTTTTTTATCTGCAGGGTTGATATGGACACTTTTTATTTGTGATAAAGTCTGGGCCGATAATATCGCAATATTTTTTCTTTCCTGTGTGATAATTGCTGGAACTTACGGAGCTGTAACTGTTACCAAAAAAATATTTTTAATACAAGCCTTTCCAGCTATTGTTACTCTAATCTTTATTTTAATATCAAAATAGCAAGTAAACGTCATAAGTAATCCAGTGATTATATCAGACAGCAGAATGGTAAAATATGCCTTTTAAAAAAGGCTAATCAAAGGTTATCGTTTCAAGGTTGCAATAAAACAAAACAGACAGTTCACGCATTTTTAAAGTAATTCTATTCCTGAAAAGAAGTAAAAGGAGCAACACCTTTATAAATTAAATCAGTATGGAATTTTATTGATATCATATCATTAAAAAAAAACTTACGAAATTGATACTCGTAAGTTTCTCTTGAAGTTATTAAAGTAATATATAAAAAGAATCCAAAGATGCTAAATACACCTTTGGATTCTTTTTACCAGCACTATTTAAATTTGTTACCTGATAATAAGTTTGCTTTTGTAAACACCACTTGTTTTTACAATACTAACAGTATAAATCCCTGGTGACAAATTTTGTTCAAGATCAATTTCCAAATTAGAACTAGTAATTGATTCACGAGAATAAATCTCTACACCACTAAGACTTACAATTTTCAAAGACCTAATATCTGATGCTTCATCAAATCTTAAGTATAATTTTTCTTTAGCCGGATTTGGATAAACAGAGACTCCTTGAATGTTTTCCGATGTCAATCCAGTAATTACGCCATTACTTTTTACAACAACATAATCCAAATCTACTTTCCCGGAAGATGACATTGATGGATCAATACGAATTTGTCTTATTATTCCCTTCCAGGAAGAAAGAGAACTTAAGTCTATGAGATACTCTTTAATTGCACCATCATTTGGCGTGATTGGGAAAACTTTGTGTTTAACCTCATCATAGTTCCCGTCCAAATTTGTGATCCAATAAAGTTCTGCTTGATTGGATGAAGTGGCATTTTTCAATCCTAAAGAAATTAAATTATTGGAAGCAGCATTTAAATTCAGGTTATCGGGTGAAAACATGTATGGATCGGCAGAGGTAACATTTAAATTATAAATGTTACTTGTTAAAGAACCAGATAATCCATTGATAAGCTTCCATCCCTCAGGACTAAAATCAAAATTCCATTTTCCCGAATATGCTCTGGATGTAGCGGTTTGTCCGCTTGTTATTTCAACTTCTGCCAACGACAAAACTTCATTAACCCCTGGAACCTGAACACGAATATATCTTCCGCTGCGGTTTACATCTAATGTGACTGAATTACCGGCAATACCCGGATAATAATAGCTAAATACACCTGGGGAATTTACTATTTCTGTTGGGTCTGTAGAAATAAATGGATTATCAGATACGAACACATAAAAGTCGTGGAGCCTTTGAGAACAGCAATCTGTACGGTTATATATCTTCAATTGCGAAATAGGTTTTGAAGATAGCCTGTCCAAAGTCCACCAGGGATTTGCTTCCGTTAAAGTGTGGATTACAGAATTATTTTGAAAGTCACCACTTGTATTACCATCAAAAGCACGTGATGGAATGGCTTTATAATCAACACTTGACTGGCTAACCAGGAAACCATTGTTTTGAATTATGTCCCCACATGAATTTGTTATTGACACATTGGTCCCTCCGGAAATATTATATATATTATCAGATATAACGCTATTGCTTACATAACTTAAACTTATTGGATCTGATCCTGTAAAATTATTATTGGCTATTGTAAGATGCCTGAAAATGCACTGATTAGGACTTGGAGAAGGCACCTCGCTAGAAGTAACTAATATGCTCTTATTATTTACAGTATTACCTGTATAAAAGAGATTACGTGTTGATCCACCAGCTGTCCAAAATGGAGGTGTAGTCATTCTAAATAAAGAGGCGGAATAAAAGAAATGTGAAATAGTATTGTTTTCTACTACAGTATTGGAACTGTATAGATATATTCCATTTGCAGACCCATTACTCCATTCATTATTTAAAAGTATGTTCCCATCGAATTTAGAATTTACGCCAAGCGCCATGTTGCCTGACAAACTGCGTACGTCTGATGGCACCGGCCTGTCTAAGGTTACCAATGTTTGTCCTGAAGCATTTTCAACATTCGTTATTTTGGCAAAAAATCGATATGGTCCACCCTGCGGATTTATAATCCAAACCCCATCTCCTTTTCTAACAGGTGTCCAATTTATGTCTAAAGAACCAGAAATAAGAAATGAATGATCTGTTTGCCAAGCATTTACATTACTCATTAAACTTGCATAATCGCAGCCGTCATCAGATCCACCAGATATTTTTGAATTATAAATAAAATCACCTTTTCTTCCTGTATAATGTACATGCGTATCAGAGTTTCCACAAACTAACCTGTCAGTTCCGGGTTTAGGTTCTATGTGGAGGTTGATATAGCGAATACCCGAATTGGTGCCATGAGCGGCAACGTCTGCTTCCCAGGCTGAATAGATATTCACATTCCGAATTGTAACGTACTCGCAACCAATAAGATTAATGGCATTATATGTCCACTCAGATGGAAACTGCAAACCATAATGATAAGCATCCTCACCTTGCCTTGATAATATAACCACCTTTGAGCCTATCGGAATCTGGTTTAGTGCCGTCCTGCCATCTATCGCGTTTAGTGATGGTAGTTTCCATGATCCGTTACCTTGTTTTGATGCATTGGTTTTATTGTAAGACCATCTATAAGCAGAATGGATAAACAATTTAGTTGCAGGATCGTAAAATCTCAATGAAGCATTGTGCCAATTTTGCAATTCTGCATACCCATTGTCAAACTTTACGAAAACATCATTTCCATTGATAGCTGTAAGAGTTCCTTGTGTCCAGGGCAATTGCTTGTAATCTATACTGACACCGGTAATCTCAAAATTTCTACACCCCCTCACATCAAGACCTGCAGAAACACTGTTAAAAATAAACACCGCATTGTCACCAGTAAATTTCATGTTTTTCATATCAAACAACTCACATGACCCATTCAAACTATATGTACCGTTTGGTATCCATATTTCTGCTCCTGTACCATAATTTTTAGCAGATGCAATAGCTGCAATAAATGCCCCGCGACTATCGGCCACACCGGTTGGATCAGCACCAAAACTTAAAACATTGATTTGATGCCAACTTATATTAAAATTATCATCAATAATTTTCAATTCATCTTTTAAACAAGAAGTTAAGAATTGGTGCTCGTTTCGCTCCGCTTCAGCATCCATTTTTATAAATGGGTCAGAACTCAATGAATCCGATTGGATGCTTGTTTCTAACCGTTCTAATATCTGTTTAGACCTTGACAGATAAGGATAAAGTTCATGTGACTTGTACTTTGAAACGTCTTGCGCTTCAATATTTTGTACACAACAAAATATCAACCAAACAACTAATAGAATTAATCTCATTATGATTCTTTTTTTTGATTACGTTAAAAACAATTGAATAGTTTACTGAACTAAAAACAATTCTGAACAATTAAAGCTGATTAATATTGCATTATGAAAACAATTAGTAAATTTTAACTATTAGTTGATATTCAATATCTTATCAAAAATACCGCCTAATTTTCCATTAAAATTTGATAAAAAAAATTCCCCCTAAATTGATAAAACATAAATTCATTGCCTTTAAATGCAAGTGCCTGAATTTCATAATTAAAAGGTTTTGGCTTTAAAAAGCATTAAAGGATTAGATCCTCCCAACTTTTTACTTTAATTTTTTTATTCTCAATATACTCCCTTTTGGAATTAATCCTGTTCTGAAATTGCTTCACTTTACCAGAGTAAATTTCAAGCGTATAAGCAATTTCCTCCAATGAAATTTCAGTGTCTTTAGAAGTTATCAGATATGCTAAATAGAAGGCTTTATAAATAGGTATTTTTATTCCGTGAAAAAGTGTATTTGTAGAAGGTGACTCCTCATAGTCACAAGCTTTACATCGCCTATTATATTTTATATGTCCTTGATTATACTTTTTATAACCACATCTTTTACAAATGTAGCCATTGGACCATTTTAATTCTGAAAGGAACTTATTGCATGCTTCATCATCAGGAAATATTTTTTCAAAATCCTGAAGCTTAACAGTTTTTAATTGGATCCTTAATCTAGAAACA
This sequence comes from Cytophagales bacterium, assembly GCA_025360395.1. Taxonomy (GTDB): domain Bacteria; phylum Bacteroidota; class Bacteroidia; order Cytophagales; family UBA9547; genus UBA9547. The sequence continues at coordinate 18,079 of JANYCH010000235.1, forward strand.
TCAATTAATTCTTCAGAAATTATATTATTCTCATTAAACAAAGCGTCATTTAAATTATCGAGTGTCCTATTTAGTTCTTCTAACTCATGATTTTTGATTTCCAACATCATCATGTTTTCTTTTATTTCAGCTGTTTGCTCATCAGTTTTAATTTTTAGAATTTCATTGTTGCTTTTTATAAGTTCATTCGTTTCAGCTAAGGTTTTAATCTGCATTTCTTCTTCCTGAATATTCTTCAGATTGAAGAAACGTACCTGATCTATAATAGCAATTGATAAAAATATTCCTTCGAAAAGAATTCCGATATTGATCATATACCAATTGAACATTTCGAAGGGCAACATTCCAGGAATGCATTCATCTAAAAACATGAGCCCGAAACCCATAAATAAACATGAACATGCTAATATATAAAACAGAGCTTCTTTTATATCTCGTTTATATGCTGCTATACCTGCGTAAACAGGAGTTATCATAAAAAAAACATCTACCCCCATAACTAGCCTTGGAGAAAGAATAATAAAAAACGTCATTAGTAAAAATGTACTTTTGATTCCTACAAATATCAACAATGCATAATATAATTTCTTGCTCCAATTTTTGATTTGGAGAAAGTGAATGCAATAAAATAAGGTTGCTATTACAAATAAAAATTCGGTAAAATAGAAATGGGTGAATTTGTTTACATTAGGAAATTGCGGCCATAAGAACTGGAATCCTAAACCATCCCTCCCAAGTGAATATAATATTTCTGTAATTACATAAATCAAATAATATAGATATATTTTATCTTCCCTTTTAACATACAAATAGAAATTAATGACAACGATAAACATTAATATACTATAGTAAATGCCCAGGAGAAAATACTCATATGTCAATTGCATCATAGCATGACTTACAGGCCTTACAAGAAAATATAACCTAACAGGCAGTTTTCTTTTAATCCTTATAAAGTATGTGTG
>JANYCH010000239.1 GCA_025360395.1 Cytophagales bacterium
AGATGGTGCTTGAAGACATATCTTTTACTGAAGAAAATTACTTAAAGGCTATTTTCCACCTTTCTCAAAATGGTGAAAAAGATGTTTTTACAAATGACCTTTCAGAACTGCTGAGCACAAAGCCTGCTTCTGTTACAGATATGTACAGAAAACTTGCCCAAAAAAACCTGATCAATTATGTAAAATATCAGGGAGTTTCTTTGACTGAATCAGGCAAAACAAAGGCACTCCAGGTCGTAAGAAAACACAGGTTATGGGAAGTTTTCCTGGTAGAGAAATTAGATTTTCACTGGGATGAAGTTCATGAAGTTGCTGAACAACTGGAACATATTAAATCCCCGCTTCTAATTAAACAATTAGATAAATTTTTAGGTTTTCCACAATACGATCCTCATGGCGACCCGATTCCGAATGAAACGGGCATCATGAACATAGAGAGGAAAAAATTATTATGTGAGGCAGAAATAGGTGAAAAAGGTTATGTAGTTGGTGTTCAGGACTCGAACCCCAAATTCTTAAAACACCTCGACAAGTTGGAAATTGGCCTCAAATGTTCAATAAAAGTATTAGATAAAATAGACTATGACGGTTCACTTGAAATTGAAGTTGATAAAAAAAGGAAAACAAGTATTTCACAACAAGTTGCGCAAAATATCTTTATCTCATGCGCATAAAGCATTACTTATCACGAATATTCTTCCTGCTTTTAACCTTTAGCCAACTATTTTATTGCTGTCAAAATAATAGCGATAAAATAGAAGGGCTTTACATTGTAACGACTACAGGCCACATTGCCGATCTCGTACGAAATGTGGCAGGGAATAAGGTGACCGTAATCCCACTGATGGGTGCAGGGGTAGATCCGCATCTCTATAAAGCTTCATTAAGTGATTTAAAGCAATTACAAAGTGCCGATTTGATTTTTTATAATGGCCTTCACCTGGAAGGTAAAATGGGAGAAGTATTTCACAAACTCAGTCGCACTAAAAAGGTATTTGCCGTAAGTGATGGGATCCTAAAAGATTCACTTTTAATGGTCGATGAAGAAAACCATATTCCAGACCCGCATATTTGGTTTGATGTAGAAATCTGGCAGTATTGCCTGGATAAAGTTTGTAAAGAATTAACTAAAGCCGACCCAGTAAATAAAGAGTATTATTTAAAAAATACATCCAGATACAGAGAAAAACTAAATGGCCTCAATAATTTTATTAAAACCCAATTTCAGTCTATTCAAAAAAAAGAAAGATTGCTGGTAACAGCCCATGATGCTTTCGGCTATTATGGAAGAAGATATGACCTGGAAGTAATTGGCCTGCAAGGCATTTCTACACTTTCGGAATATGGATTAAATGAAATTACCACCCTTTCCAGAATGTTGGTTTCAAGAAAAGTAAAAGCTGTTTTTGTTGAAACTTCCGTTTCAGAGAAAGCAATACAGTCCGTAATTGAAGGGTGTAAGCAACAGGGACATATAGTAAAGATCGGAGGAAGTTTATATTCTGATGCATTGGGAGCAGCAAATACACCAGAGGGCACCTATATTGGAATGCAGAAAGCGAACCTGAAATTGATAATTGAAGGATTGAAGTAACCCCTATCCCAAAGAATGCAAAATCTTAAGTAAAAAGTCCTTCAATCCTGTCACTACAACGTTATCACCCTTTTTGTAAGTGGTGCTGGAAGGGGTCATAACAAAGTTTTGTGTACTTCCCAGATCTTCAATGCAGGAATAAAAACCTTTTGATACACTTGGTGCATCTGTATATTTAATTTCAATGCAGGCAATAGGTTTTATGCCCTTTACTATCACCACATCACATTCTGCCCCATTTTGTGTCCTGTAATAATAAATATCTGTACCGGCAGGCTTAAGCTGAAAAATTTGTTCGATAACATAACTTTCCCAGGAGGTTCCCACGCCCGGATGCCCTTGCAAATCGTCCCAAGACGAAATATTTAAAAGTTTATGCAAAATCCCGGTGCTTCTTAAATAGACTTTAGGGGATTTAATCAATCGTTTTTTAGCATTTAGAAACCAGGGTTGTAACCTTCTTACCAAATAAGCCCCTTCCAGGTAATCCAAATACCGGCTTACAGTTGGCCCGGTTACACCAAGGGACCTTGCATAAGTTTCGGCACTCCAAATCCCCCCATTTCCATGAGCCAGCATTTTCCATAATTTTTGAACAAGAGATGCAGCTAAGTCAACGCCAAACAGAAAATTCAAATCCCTTTCTGCATAGGAATGGATAAAATTATCTGCCCAGGAATTATAAAACCGATCTGTTTTGGCTAATAATGGCTCAGGAAAACCTCCACGGAACCAATGGGTGTTCATAGAGACTTCTGTCCCTTCCAATTCTTTGAGATTAATCTGACCTAATTCGGTATAAGCAATCCTGCCAGCCAATGTCTGCGATACACCTTTTACTAAAGCTGGAGAAGCAGAGCCCAACAGCAAAAACCTTCCAGGTATTCGGTGAGAATCAATTGATGGCCTTAACCAGGTAAATAATTCTGGAATAGTTTGGACTTCATCAATTATGACACAATAGTCAAAGTAATTTTCTAAATAAGCATTTGCGTTGGTTTCAACCTTACTCTTGTCCCGTGGATCTTCCAAATCCAGGTAATGAACCTGCTTTTGCAGTTTGGCAGCCACTTGTCTGGCGAGGGTAGTTTTACCAACCTGCCGGGGACCCGTAATGGCCACTGCCGGAAAAAAACTTAGACTTTCGCACAAATCACTGTATAATATCCTGTCGAGCATAGAAAAACCAAGTAAATTTAAAGTACCATTTTGATATTACTTGGATAAAGCTACACAATGTTTGCAATAGAACCAAGTAAATTCAAAATAAGATTATGATATTACTTGGTTTAAAAAGAATATTATTAGTAATAACTAATTGATTTACAATTAAAAATCATGATATTTAAAAATAACAATATAAATATAATTAAAAGTCAGTTTTACCGGTGTCTTTCAGTTGTTGAAATAATCCCAGTAAAAAAGCATGGTCTACATAAACAGGTTTCTCAATTTTGATCTTTTCGCTGATATTTTTCATCCTGTTTTCAGTTACAGGGTGGGTACTCAAAAACTCAGGTATTAGATTGCCGGCTTCATTGCCCTTTTGAAGGTTTTCGAACAAAGAAATGATCCCTACAGGATTGACCGCATTCTTTACCATCGTTTTGTAACCCACATTGTCCGCCTCGGTTTCCAGGGTTCTTGAGTATGATAATTGGTGGATTTGATTGGCATTGTCAATGACAAGGGCAGTTATTCCACTTAAATCTCCGAATAGAATCGAAACCAACAAGTAACCAGACATACTTCTAAATATATGCTTAGTTGTATGTCTTTGAGTAACATGGCCAGCTTCATGTCCTAATAGAGCAACCAGTTCTTCATATCGTTTCATGTCATTCAAAAGTGCGGTATAAACAACAATATGGCCTCCAGGCAATGCGAAAGCATTTTTAATTTTAGAATCTACCACTGTTACCTGTAATGGATAATCAGTTTCAAAATCTATTTGCTTCAAAAAATTGTTTGCAACTTTAGTCCGTTTAACATCTACTTTCTCGGTCTTTATCATATTTTCATATAAAGACTCTCCCATTTTTATTTCATATTCCTTGGGGACCAAACTTACAGATTGTTCTGCGAGAAAAGGGAGTGCAAAAAAGTACAGCAACAGGAACAATCCAATCACTGCTGCCGAAATAAAAGCAATTACTGCAATACCACTATGAACAATAGAATAACTTAACTTATCGAAACCAGACACAGGAGGTTTAAATTTTACCCCAAAATCTGTAGACGTTATCTCAAGTACTTGCGAAGGATATTCTCCATAAGAAACCTGGACAACTTCCTTATCCGATTGCCGGTAATCTTTTATCAATGATGTTTTCCAGGTTTGGGTGCCGGAAATAACATCTTGAAATTTGGAATGAATAACCAAACGGTCAGGATATAAAATAACGGAAACAGGAATCGAAGCAGATGATTTCCCATCAAATAACTTTCCTTCGAAAATATTGGGTTCTGCCATTTAAACTATTCCAACATCAAGGATTCCGGCCAGGTCTTCTCCTAACGCATTCTTATAATTCTCTTCAGTTTGTATAATACCATCGAGATCCAGTTCACCCATTAATGTAACATGATTAAAGATAAATTTTAGTGTTCTTACTGTGGCCCAGGGAGAAGCCAATCCTAATGAAAATACTATAATTAAAAGATTTACCGCCATCAGTTTGAAAAAACCACCACCGCTAGCTGTTGATCTTAATGAGACTTCATTTCCGTTTTGAGTTAGTACAATATTGTTTACATAATAGTTATATATGTCCTTCATCCACCAGAAAGCATATATGCCTAAAGTGATAATAGTGAAAAAATAGCCTTTGAAATTCATCCGAAAAAACTTAAATCCATCTCCATTATAACTAAATTCAACATTGCCCATCCTTAAATTTCCTAAAACATAGCGACGGAGTTCCATTGCAAACCAGGCACCATATATCCCTAATGTTATAATAGACAATAGTGTTCCTTTGACAGAAATATTCATGATTTCCTTTAAATCACCACGATATCCAAAGTGTATCCCTCTCCAGGTTGTTCTGCTTGTGCGGTAACGCATGCTCGAATGGATTATAAAAGGTATAAACAACATCATAAAAAAGAAAAACAAGAACCCTCCAATAAATGGGTGGTGTGCTGTGCTTAGATAATAAAGTGAACCATAAGCTGCCCCAAGAACAAGGATTCCCAGGATCATGCCTTTTAACAATTCTAATCCTGTACCATGAAATGTAAACCTGCTACCTCCAAAATCGGTTTCACTAAAGGTGTACTTTAACACTGATGCCCTGGCCCAGGGATAGTAAATTCCTAGTGTCACAATTATTAAAAGTACGTTGACAATTTGAAGACTAAACAATTTTTGTCCACTTCCATGAAAGGAGAGGCTCTGACCTGAATTTTGCATAAAAATTAATGTAGTAAGTGGTGAATAATAAAAAAAGCAATATGCGGTATTTCCTTTAATCTTCCAATTATCTAATTATGACTTTTTTATACTCCATTCCATATCCGCAAAAGCTTCCTAATGCACCTTTTACATTAGATTTTAATTGTGCCGGGGTTGAAAACGGGCCATCACTATTCCTCGCTGAAAGAAAAGACTGCCAGAATTCATGCTCCTTCCGGCCAAACCTTGCAAAGTATACATTGACGGTATCACCTTCATTAAAATCCTGAAAATTATTGAATTCCCTTAACTGATTATTAAGGGTTTCATCATCTAATAATCTTATTCTCTCTGAAGCACCCCAGCCAAGAAGGTTTGAATCTCTGAATAATGTATATCC
>JANYCH010000137.1 GCA_025360395.1 Cytophagales bacterium
TGTTGCTAAAACGAAATTTGTATGTATCTGGTATGTATCAAAAAAAAAGGACTTACAAATTACTCTGTAAGTCCTTGATTATTAAGTGGGCCCACCTGGGCTCGAACCAGGGACCACCTGATTATGAGTCAGGTGCTCTAACCAGCTGAGCTATAGGCCCTGCTTTTTAAAGCGGTTGCAAATGTACTTTTTTATACCAAAACAGCAAACACATTATTGCTTAAAGTGAATAAAAATCTGTTTTCTCTGTCGTGATGATCTTAATGACGCCCATTCTTACCAGGTTCACCAATATTCTCTGCGCACGCCACCTCCCAATATTGGCTGTTTTACAAAACTGCTTAAGTGTAATCTTTTGGTTTGCTTCCAGATATTGCAGCAAAATTTTCTCCGCGGTCCCATAAGTAAGCTTACTGGCTTCTTTTTGGGTATTACTTTGCATGACGTCCAGCATGACTTTGCTCGCAAGCAAACACTGGTCGTGTACACGTATGTAGGCCCACCATTTATTATCGTCGCCTTTGGCAAAGTGGGGCTTGCTTTCACTGGATGGAATACTCGCCACCAGGATATTCCTGCCCAGATGCACTTCTTCTTTAAAATGGATGGTTACTTCTGGTTTGCAATAAAGCCCTGCCGCCATTTCCAGTACATATTTTTCTTCTTCAGGATTGATTTTGGCTGGAGAGCCATTGTCCTTGATGCCTACCAGAAGTACTCCGCCTTTTGTATTGGCAAATGCACTGAGGGTTTTGGCAATTTTTAAAGCACTGTTAACAGTTTGCTTGAAATCTAAAGTTTCACCTTCACCACTTGCTATCAACTCTTTCAAAGACATATCATCAAGGTTTTGACGGCTTTTTTATCAAACAATTATTTAGCTGTTATATTTCCCTTCTGTCTTAAAATATTTTATGCCAAACAAGTATGTTTCTTTAGGTTTGCAAATATTAATACTTTATGCTTTCAGCAAACCAACCTATCGGAATATTTGACAGCGGCATTGGAGGATTAACTGTAGCATCTGCGGTAAAAAAAGCTTTGCCGGGTGAACAAATAATTTACTTTGGTGATACAGCCCATTTGCCTTATGGCGACAAATCTACTGCCTCCATACAGGCTTATTCCATAAAGATCTCTGACCTTCTCCTGAAGCAAAAGTGTAAAATAATCCTGATAGCCTGCAATTCAGCCTCTGCTGCAGCCTATGAACTGGTAAAGGCGTATGTAGGAAGCAAGTCGCTGGTGATGAATGTGATAGATCCTGTGATAGATCACCTTTCAACAGAAAAGCCAGGCACTAAAGTGGGTCTGATAGGAACAAGAAGAACGATCAGCTCTAATATTTACAAGAAAAGGGTGGACCAGAAAAACTTACCCATTGAGCTGGAATCCCTGGCCACTCCACTTCTGGCCCCGATGATAGAAGATGGCTTTTTCAACAATAACATCAGCAAGGCCCTAATCATTGAATACCTTTCTTCCCCAAAACTGGCCGGTATAAAATCACTGATTCTGGGTTGCACGCATTATCCGCTGATCAAGAATGAAATAAATGACTTCTTTGAGACTAAAGTTAACATCATTGACTCAAGCGATATTGTGGCAAAAGCCTTAATGGAATTATTGACAAATAAAAATTTGTTAAATAATGGTCCAAAACTTACAGATAAATTTTTTGTATCAGACTTTACCCGTTCCTTTGCCGAATCGACCAAAATATTCTTTCACGAGAAGGTACACCTCGAACATTACCCTCTGTGGGAATAGGTTATTTCTAAATTCAAAGTACTAAGTACCAAAGACTAATAATGAAACTCTGCTTTGCCACTCAAAACCTAAACAAATTAAGAGAAATACAAGCATTATTGCCTGCCGGATACGAACTTATAACTCCCGAAGAATTTGGCTGCACAGAAGAACTTCCTGAAACATCTAATACTTTGGAAGGAAATTCAAGGCAAAAAGCTGAGTTTATTTACAAAAATTATAAAGTAAATTGTTTTGCAGATGATACCGGGCTGGAAATAATTGCTTTAAAAGGAGCACCAGGAGTAAATTCTGCCATTTACTCTGGCACCAGGAAACCTGAAGACAATATGGCTTTGGTATTAAAAAACCTGAATGGTGAAGTAATGCGCAATGCCAGGTTTCGTACAGTGATAACACTTTATCTTGATGGTAAATCTGAAAGGTTTGAAGGAGTGCTGGAAGGATCAATCCTCCATGACAAACGTGGCACCAGCGGTTTTGGGTATGACCCGATTTTTGTTCCCCACGGACAAACAAAAACCCTTGCGGAAATGAGCCTCGCTGAAAAAAGCCAGATTAGCCACAGGGCAAATGCTTTCGCAAAACTCAGAAACTATCTGGAAGCTTTGCAATAATTCTTTTAACACAATAATAACGGTACAATTCTGGTTTAATTCGCAACAGAGGAATATATTTATTGTTGCCTTGACTATTAACCATGTTCGAATTAATTGAAAAGATCATTAGCGTTGTTGCCTTAAGCATGGTGAAGTTCTTTTTTGCCCCTTTTCTTGGGTCTAAATTAGGCTTACACTACCTTAACACATTCTGGGCCTGTGTATTAGGAATGAATTTAAGTGTCATCTTGTTTTCATTTTTTGGCAATAAAATTAAAATGTTCATCCTGGCCACTTTTTACAGGAACCAGAAGAAAAAATTCACAGCTGGCAACAGAAGACTGGTTACCATCTGGAACAAATACGGAATGGCTGGAATTGCCTTTTTAACCCCTCCTCTTTTGACGCCTCCTGTTGGTACACTTGTTGCGAGCGGTTTTGGTGAGCCACGGAAGAAAATAGTACTTTACATGCTAATCAGCTCAGTTTTATGGGGAATAATTGTATGTTACATAGCTTACGTTTTAAAAGAAGTAACTTTTTTAAAAAACATTTTAGGATAAAGACAACTTTTAAAATCCTTGCAGTTATAAACCTGCTGTTCTTTTTCCCAAACCTCTTAGGGCAATCCAAAGTCCTCATTTCACCACACGACCCATTTATAAAATATACCGGAAGAATTGATTATCTAAATCCTAATCAGGTCAGCTTTTCACATCCCGGAATCTCAATTAAAATAAAATTCGAAGGTAGAATCTGTAATGTTCTTCTGGATAATGAAAGCAGTTCAGGAATGACTAATTATTACAATATTATAGTAGACAACAAGAAGCCAATTACAATATCAGTAGCTAAAGAAACAGTTTACAAGTTAGACTTGCCTGAGGGATTCCATCTCGTTGAAATTTTCAAAAAAACTGAAGGCATGGTAGGAAAAGGGATTTTCAAAGGGATTGAAATTGAAAAAGGCAGAAAATTATTACCACTAGAGAAGACTCTTAGAAAAATTGAATTTATAGGAAACTCCATCACTTGCGGATATGGAAATGAAGGCGGTTCGCCAGCTTGCCGTTTCACACCTGAAACCGAAAACAATTACCTGGCCTATGGAGCCATTACGGCCAGAAATCTCAATGCGGAATATATGGCAGTTGCCATTTCGGGAATCGGAGTAATCCGGAATTACGATCTTAGCAGGAAAACTATGCCAGTTGTTTACGACCAGGTTTTTCACGACCAAAAGCAACCTCTTTGGGATTTCAAAAAATGGGTACCAGACGCTGTGGTAATAAATTTGGGAACAAATGACTTTGCACATTCCACACCAGATTCCGTTTTGTTTATCCAGGCTTACGTGAGTTTTTTAGAACGTGTCAGAAAAAATTATCCAACGTCCCATATTTTCTGTATTGAAGGCTGTATGATAAGGGATGGCTGGCCAAATGGAATTGCCTCGCTTACCATAGTGAAGCGATATGTTAAAAAAGCTTCTGACATTTTCAGAAAAAAATATGACCAAAAAATTGATACTTTTTATCTTTCTACTGCAAAAGAAAATGATCTTGGCTGCGATTATCATCCAAATGTGAAGATGCATCAAATTATGGCAAAGGAACTTACAGCGTTTATGAAGGCAAAGCTGAATTGGTAATATAAAATTCTTTGATTATCATTGTTTAACTACAAATACCATGAATAAAATTATAGCTTCATTTGCTTTCCTTGCAGTACTTTTTTCAGCTGCCTTTCTTCAGGCACAGTGTCCGATGCCGCCCAACAATAACCCAACGGTTATTTCAGGTGATAACGCAGGAAGTTTTACATTGTCATCCAACAAATCTTTGATCATCTCTGCCGGGAACTTTACAGGGAATGTGAGTATTTTGTCCGGCACTGCTGTAGTTTACATATCTCCAGGGGCAACTTTCCAACCAGCCACGCTCACTAATTTAAATGGTAAAATAATCAATTGCGGAACAGCGAGCATTCCTTCGTTTAATATCAACAATGACAGTGCAGCCATAGAGAACTACAATAAACTCACGTTCACTGGCACGATCGGGACCAATAAAAAAAGTTTCTGGG
>JANYCH010000294.1 GCA_025360395.1 Cytophagales bacterium
CGCCGACGATATTATTGTAAATCGTTTTTGTAATAACAATTCCACATATTAAAGCAAAAATTTGAGCAAAAAGATTGAAATTGATAGCTTCCCAGACTCTCAAATTGATATTTATTTATTAAAGTTCAAGTCAAGGTTTGAGACCGTTGACAACCATAATTCATAATTCAACATTTATAATTCCTTTTCTATTGCTATTTTTGCCTTTGAATGAAAGAACTGCTTAAAAAGCTTAGGAAGTACGAAATACAAATTCGAAAGGCTATTAATAACCAGATGCAAGGCGACTTCCATTCGGTTTTTAAAGGCTCAGGGATTGAGTTTGACGATGTTCGTACCTATCAGTATGGCGATGACATCCGTACCATTGACTGGAACGTGAGTGCCAAAGGGCATGGCATGTACGTAAAAACATTTAAAGAAGAAAAGGAACAGATCGTATTTTTTATCCTTGATGTTAGCGCGTCACAGGAAATAGGGCGCACAGGATTAAAAAAAATTGACATCGCCAAAGAAATAGCGGCCGTACTTTCTTTGTCAGCCCTGAGAGAAAGCAGCCAGGTAGGCATGCTTTGTTTCTCTGATGTGAAAGAAAAATACATCAAGCCAGACAAGGGACAGAAACATGGCTACGAAATAATTTCTACGATCTATAAACTAAAGCCTTCTTCGCTTAAAACAGATTTGAATGAAGCAATAAGATATACTTTGGGATTGATGAAGAAAAGAGCAGTCATAATCCTGATTTCAGATTTTATTGACGAAGGTTACCTGGATAACTTCAAACTGATGTGTAATAAACATGATGTTGTGGCAATCCAGTTGGCTGAATTAAGGGAAATGAGGTTCCCTATGCTGGGAATAATCCCTGTTTTTGACAAGGAGAGTAAAAGAACAGTTTGGATGAATACTTCCTCTTTTTCATTCAGGAAAAGAATAAACAATACCTTTATAGAAAATCGGAAGAAATTGCAGGAAACCTGTAAGAAAAACAAGGCCAGCTATATCCAGATTCTTACCCATGAGGATTTCGTTCCGAAACTTGTAAAACTATTCCGTCACCGTAAACACATCGCCTAATTTTAACCTCTCCATGTCTTCTGAAACTATATTTTTAATCATTGCCGGAATATTTGTATTTGATTTCATTTTTGAGCAAATCCTTGACTATCTTAATTTTACTACAATAAAGGATGTAATTCCTGTTGAAGCCTTGGGAATCTATACCGCTGAAAAATATTCAGCATCTATTAGCTACCAGAAGGACAAGGCGCAATTCGGATTCATAAGTGCACTATTTGGCTTTATACTCTCTTCAATTATGCTTTTTGCTGGTGGTTTCGGAATGCTGGATGAATTTCTCCGGCAATACACTCAGCAACCGATTGTGCTTGCATTGGCTTATTTTGGAGTAATTTATATCGTTTCTGATTTGCTTTCATTGCCTCTTCAATATTATTCAACTTTTGTAATTGAAGAAAAACATGGTTTTAACAAAACGACTGTCAAAACTTTTATCCTTGATAAAGTCAAAGGGTATTTATTGGCTATAGTGGTTGGTGGTGCTTTAATTTCCCTTTTATTAACACTTATCATCAACTTAGGACAGAACTTCTGGATGGTTTTTTGGTTTATTGCCATTTGCCTTATGTTTTTCCTTAACATGTTCTACACTAGTTTGATACTTCCTTTATTCAACAAACTGACGCCATTGGAAGATGGTGAATTGAAATCTGCAATTGACGATTATTGCAAAAAAGAAGGTTTTCCGGGCACAAAGGTATTTGTTATTGATGGCTCCAAAAGAAGCAGTAAGGCAAACGCCTTCTTTTCAGGTTTTGGTTCTCAGAAAAAAGTGGTTTTGTACGATACATTAATTAACAATCATAGTATTGAAGAATTAATCGCCATCCTTGCCCATGAAGTAGGACATTATAAAAAGAAACATATTGTTCAGGGATTTGTAGCCAGCATTTTTCAAATTGGATTCATGTTGTTTTCTCTTAGCCTTTTTGTTTTCAATGAAGACTTGTCAAAAGCATTGGGAGGAAAACAACTTTCTATCCACCTAAACCTGATCGCTTTTGGATTATTGTTTTCTCCAGTGTCAATAATTAGCGGTTTGCTGATGAGTTTGATCTCACGCAAAAATGAATTTGAGGCTGATGAGTTTGCTGCAAGGACTTATTCTGCACATTCTTTGGCGGACGCTCTTAAAAAATTGTCAGTAGACAATCTTAGCCACTTGACTCCGCATCCATTATATGTATTTTTTCATTATTCTCACCCTCCGGTTTTAGAAAGACTTAAGCGGCTATATACTTTAAAAGTAAGTTCTATCGCTGAATAATTATGGTCTTGCTTACTCTTTCTGTTCCTGTTTGTAAAGTATAAATATAAGATCCCGGGTTTAAGTCTTCTAAATTAATATCAACCGAATGCAAGCCTATTCCGGATGTTTCTTCAAAAATGGTTTTGACAACATTTCCGTTAGTATCAAAAAGTTTTAGACTGGCTTGCTTTTCTCCATTCAGGTAAAATGAAAATGTAGCTGAATTAACAGCAGGATTTGGGTAGCAGGAATTTAACCTGAATCTTTCATTAAAAAATTCTGATTTGTCAATACCAACGGTTTGTGATACACAGGAAACTATATCGGCTTTCTTACTTGTGAAAGAATCAAATTTGGTCGCAACTAATGCTTCAGGGCTTGCACCCATCCAATCCTGGACCAAGGCAGTAAATACTTGTCTGTAATCGTGTTGCATCCGTAGGTTCCCATTGTCAAGGTTGCTTAAATCCGGATTTACACCAACTACACCGGGCTTCACACATTTTCCAAATACAAACATTGGTGCTGAAGTTCCATGGTCTGTACCATAACTTCCATTTGATTGCGCCCTTCTCCCAAATTCAGAAAAAGTAACAGACATAACCCTGTCTTCCAGGCTAAGGGCTTTTAAATCGTTTTGGAAAGCTTCCATAGCACCGGATATATGGTATAAAAGAGCTGCATGTCTTCCTACACTAGGGTCATAGGATTCTACCTGCTGGGCATGGGTATCAAATTTTGTTAAGCGAACCATGAAAACGCGGGTTTTACAACCTCCACTCAAAAGCCGTGCTATCATTTTTAGCTGAGGGGCCAATTCATTTTTTGAATAAGATGAAGGAGCTGTTGAATTATATGTGCTTGGATAAACTACACCTGAATTAGCACCCTTTTGATAAACGGCTTTTAGCCTGTCAGCGTATTTATTTGATTGTTTGTCTATATCGAGAATATATCTTAATTCTTCTCCATAATAAGTATCAGTAAGATTATCAGGAGGTTCAGTTCCGGTTGTTGTTATTAGATCAAAAAAGCCTTCAGGATCATTTATTGAAATAGACATTGGGAGTCCTGAATCCCTGTGAAAAATCAATGAAACGCCTGATCCAACCTCAATAGCAAGGGGGTCTTCCATCTCTGGATTTGGGTATTGTTCAGGGTAATTTGGATAAGCTTTGTCCAAATATCTTCCAGCCCATCCAGAACCAATGTAGTCATTATAATCACCACCCATAAACCAGATATCCCTGCTCCTGAAATGAGATTGATTTAAGTTTTCATATTCAACGCCCTGGACTATTGCCACTTTGCCCTGGTCATAAAGGTTCTTAATTCCCGTCATGGAAGGATGTAAACCTATTTTTGCATTGTCGGGAAGAGTATTATCGAGATTAATATATTTACCTGCTCCGGTTTGTGGTATGGCAATATTGCTTCTCAAAGTATAATATTGACTGTATTGATTTATAGGAACTAAAGTATTAAGCCCGTCATTACCGCCGTGAAGCTGTATCAAAACCAAAACTCTGTCGCTGTCAGGATTACTTGCCGCCAGTTGGAAAAATTCGTTTTCCTTTCCCAATAACCTTATTGGTATGCCACTCAATAAAATGGGTGCAGCAAGTATTGGTAGTTTTTGCAAAAAGTCTCTTCTCTTCATAAGGCTTAGCTTAACTGATATTCTGCAGATTGTAAAACTGCATTTAAAAATGCATTGATTTGTGTCCTTATTGCCATGTCATTTCCAGTAATCAGATAATTATTCCATTCGTTTTTCCAATTTATAACAGAAAGGTTATCGAGCAGAATATTTTTAAAATAGGTTGTGCGGGCGTCTGTTATACTTTCTGGTAACAAATAATCTATTAATTCTTTTGCCAAAAAGTTCCCATCAGAAGGATCAGAAATATTAGCTGTTTGTTTAACAAATTGTACCGAATCAATTTTTAAAGTTGAGTCTTTGCCCATATTGGTTTTTCCTTCTAATAGATACTGGGCAAACTGATATCTTCTGGCTAAAAAGTTGGGTGAGATCCAATTGCGATTATATAACGGAGCTTGAAAATATGCGTCATATCCGGCAACATCGAGAGGTTCGTATAAATCAAATCCCTGATCTATCATTGCATCAATTACTGCTCCGACTTCAGTATAAAATGCTGCTAAATTGGATGAAGAATCCGGCAAAGAAACCCCAAAGAATCTCATCATTCCAATAGTAACTTCCAGTGGCGATTTTATAATAGCACCTTTGGAATTGTTAGCAGTTATTATATCATCCTCATCAAAAAAGTGTTTTGATTTAAAAAGTAATTCAAAAACTGGTCTTAAAACATAATTGTTTGCGAGAAGTACGTCTGCCATTGGAGATATTACATTGGCTTCCACTTCATCTGTGATGCGGTAATAGACAAAAAACCTGTAAATTTTCCTGCATATATTAAGTGCAGTTGCCCTCTTTGAGAAAATCATATCAACAAACTCTGTCAATTCCTGGGTTGCTGCGGCGATAGTGGCAAATGTCCCTGAAACTTCAAAAGGTTTAATTTGAAAATTGTCAAAAGCCGCACTAAATGCTTTTGTTCCTGCATCGTGTTTGAATGCCAGGTTTGAACTGTTAACCTTTAGATGTCCTGTAGGAATTCCAGTAATGCTATCAATAGCAGAGTATGTAAAATCAGTATTCCATCCTGATAAAACTTTGGCTGCAGCCTGGATGTCTTGTTCCGTATAGGTAGTATAATTTCCAGCACCAATTTCCTGTCCTTTTCCTATCGTAAATAATTCTAAAAATTCCCTTGCAAAATTTTCATTGGGTTTTACATATTCATTTAAACGGTTGTCTAATAAAACCAGCATCCCATTGTCTATACAAATCTTGAATGCAAGTTCTTTGATATTTCCTGTTGAATATTGTCTTAATAATTGATTTTGATAATAAAGTGCACTACTCTTATCAATTACTACCCCAATGGCGGTAAAATTTGTATGTAGAAAAAAAGTAAGTTTTTCCGTGGCATTGGCCCCGGATTTATACATTAAACCATATAACCAGCTTCGGAAGTACTGTCTAAGATCAGACTCAGAACTGTTTTGAGAAGTTGGGACAATCCATGAATTGCCAGTTTTTAAATCAACAGGTGGCTTGGGTGCTGGCTGCGGACTTAATAATATATCTAAAGCCTGAGAAATTGATTTAGTTGAGAAATCCTCAATTTCTGGTCTGGTTGCACCGAATGTTAACCTTCTTAATAAATGGGAGGCTTTTGATATACCCAGATTACCTGTAACTTCGTCTAATGCTGCCATCTTAAAAAAAATCAATAATACCCGAATTTATATTTTATCTTTATAAAATTCAAATTTTTGGGCTCCTGGAAACGGCATGGTTTTTTAAAGTTCAGATATATTACCAGTGATTAAATGGAAACCAACAAAATAAATTGCATCCTTCTAGTTGATGATGATAACATTACCAACTATATAAATCAACGCTTGCTCAAGAAATTGCAACTTTCTGAAAATATTGTTACGGCCAACAATGGTGATGAAGCCCTGAAATTTATCCAGACCTACTGCAAAGAAAATAACAATTGTGGGCCAGAGCTTATTTTTATGGACGTGAATATGCCAGGTATGAAAGGTTTTGACTTTTTAGACGAATTTAAAAAAATAGAAATCTCTAATAGGGAGAGGATTAGAATAGTTGTAGTTTCAGCCTCGTCTGACGGTCCAGATAAGGGAAAGACCGAATTACTCGAACTTCCTTTTCTGACAAAACCATTAACAATTGATTCAATTAAAGAAGTTTTAGAACTTGTTTAAAGCCCTATTTTTTTGTTTCAGCCCATATCAGTGCATTCCCTCCAAGTTTTCCATTTCAAATATTTGAAAAAAGGAAATAATTGTCTATAATTGTAACCGATTTTAATTATTACCAAGTTGAGGGGAATTAAATCCCCTCTTTTGTTTTATATGCAGTTGAAAGAAACATTGACCCTGCTAGCCAAACAGGCAGCCCAGGAGAATGGATGCCAGTTGGTTGAATTTCAATTAAAAGGCAATCAGCAACAGCAAAAGCTGGTAATTCTTATTGACAATGAAGCAGGTGTAAGCATTGAAGAATGCGCCAAGGTAAGCCATCAGTTAGATGATCTTATCGAAGCCCAAAGTCTAATTCCCAATGCTTATATTTTAGAAGTGTCTTCACCAGGCATTGATATTCCTCTCACAGAGAAATGGCAATACGAAAAAAATTTAGGAAGAAAGCTTACAGTTACGCTTTTAACCGGTAATGAAAAGGAAGGTAAACTAACTGAAGTAACTGAATACCAAATAGTACTTGAAGGTCAGGGAAAACCGGGTAAAGTGAAAAAGGAAGATAAGGTAATACAAATCAGTTACGATCAAATCAAACAATCTAAAGTCCAGGTTTCTTTTAATTAACCCAGAATGGAAGCAGCGAGCTTAATTGAATCGTTTTCGGAATTCGCGAAACAAAAAAACATAGACCGTCCAACGATGATCAAAATCCTCGAAGACGTGTTTCGTGCCATGATCCGGAAAAAATTCGAATCGGATGAAAACTTCGATATTATCATTAACACCGACAAAGGCGACCTTGAAATTTGGCGCTTCCGCGAAATAGTTGACGATGAATTTGCAGAAGACAGTTTTGATTTCGATCCCAACAAGCATATTTCATTAACAGACGCACATAAAATTGAAAAGGACTTTGAAGTGGGTGAGGAGCTTGCAGAAGAAGTTAAACTGATAGATTTTGGTCGCAGAACGGTACTAACTGCCCGTCAGACTCTAATTCAGAAAGTAAAAGATCTTGAAAAAGATCTTCTATATCAAAAATATAAAGACATAGTAGGTGAAATACTTTCAGCTGAAGTTTACCAGGTTTTAGGAAAAGAAGTCCTCTTAACTGATGGAGATGGAAATGAATTAACACTTCCTAAATCTGAACAGATAAGCAAAGACAGGTTCCGTAAAGGAGAAAGCGTTCGCGCAGTGGTGCACAAAGTTGACATGAACAATGGCAACCCGAAAATTATCCTTTCCCGTACTTCTCCGGTTTTCCTTGAAAGATTATTTGAACAGGAGGTTCCTGAGGTATTTGACGGATTAATCTCTATCAAAAGAATTGTTCGTGAACCAGGTGAAAGAGCTAAAGTAGCTGTAGAATCTTATGACGACCGCATAGATCCTGTAGGGGCATGTGTTGGTTTGAAAGGTTCCCGTATCCATGCTATCGTGCGTGAATTACAGAATGAAAACATAGATGTTATCAATTATACTGATAACACGGACCTGTTTATTTCAAGGTCATTAAGCCCTGCAAAAATATCTTCCATCAAATTAGATGGTACAGGTAAAAGAGCAGCAGTTTACCTGAAGCCGGATCAGGTTTCAATGGCGATCGGCAAAGGCGGTTTGAATATCAAACTTGCAAGTAAGCTGGTTGGTTATGAAATTGACGTTTACAGGGAACTTGAAAGTGGAGAAGAAGAAGATGTTGACCTTTCAGAATTCTCAGACGAGATTGATGCATGGATTATAGAGGAATTCAAAAAAATAGGTCTTGATACAGCAAAATCTGTATTAGCATTGACCGTTGAAGAACTTGCAAGAAGAACAGAACTAGAGGAAGAAACAGTAACAGAAGTATTTAATATCTTAAAAGTAGAATTTGAATAGATTTTAGAATCATTTCAGCGCTTTGGGAGTTAATAAAAAAGGTCATATATTAGAATAATTATTGCTGATAAAGCATGTCTGAAGAAAAAGGATACCGTTTAGGTCAAGTTGCCAGGAAGATAAATGTAGGCTTAAATACGCTTGCTGATCACTTGGCATCAAAAGGCCACAAAGTGGAAAATAACCCCAATGCCCGGATTACCGAAGAGCATTACAATATCTTATTGAAAGAATTTCAATCTTCTTTTCAGGATAAGAAAGAAGCGTCAGAATTGGTTATTGGCGGCAAAAGAGCAGATTTCCAGGCTTCAAGAAATATTGCAGAAGCAACTGTAATTGAAAAAAAGGCACCTGAGCAAGTTCAAAAGGTAGAGGTTGTGCCAGCTGAAAAAGTGGTACTTCAGGGATTAAATGTTTTAGGTAAAATTGACCTAAACGCAAAAAAACCTGTCGAGCCAGCAAAAAAGGCTGTAATTGAACCAGTTTCGGTAGCAGTAGAGAAGCCAGTTGAAAAACCTGCAGTGAAAATTGAGGAACCTGTGGCAAAAGAAGCAATTCCTGAAGTTGCTGTTCCCCAGGAAGTTAAACCCATAGTTGAAACTGCGGTTAAAGAAAAGATTATTGAAGCTCCGGTTGAGAAACCAGAAATTAAAATAGTTGAAACTCCCATTGCAGACGATCCGACAGCAATTTCCAATCCTGATGTTGAATTATACAAAGGGAAAGCTGATACATTAAAGGGTTTATCAGTTTTAGGTAAAATAGAATTACCAGTTGAAAAGGATAAGTCTCAAAAACCTTCTCATAGCAGAGAAGATGATAAAAAGAAACGTAAAAGAATAAGTGGACACAAAGCAGTAGTTGACTTTGCCAACAGACCTCAGAACAATGCTGGAGGTAATAATTCTAACAACACTTCAACACCGGGACAAAGACCTGCAGGAACAGGAACACCTGGCCAAAGGCCATCTGGAAACAATACTGGTTCAAATAACAATAACCGCGACGCAAATAAAAAAGGCAAAGAAACCATAACAACCAAAGAGATCCAGGGTAACCTGAAATCTACTTTGGCAAAACTTGGTTCCGGAAAAAGCCAGTTTGCTAACCGTACCAAATATCGTAAAGACAAACGTCAGGCATTTGCTGAAGGTGCTGAAGAAAGAGCCTTACAAGCTCAGGAAGAGGCTAAAATATTAAAAGTAACAGAGTTTGTTTCTGCGAATGAAATGGCTTCTATGATGGATGTTTCTGTCAATGAAGTAATTTCTGCTTGTATGGGCTTAGGTATGTTTGTTTCTATAAACCAGAGACTTGATGCTGAAATGATTACTCTCATTGCTCATGAATTTGGTTTTGATACTCAGTTTACAACGGCTGAAGATGAGCTAACCGTGGAAGAGGAAGAAGACGAAGAAGGTTCACAAACAGAACGTGCCCCTATTGTTACAATCATGGGCCATGTTGACCATGGTAAAACATCTCTTCTTGATTATATCAGAAGAACTAAAGTTACTGCTTCAGAAGCTGGTGGAATCACCCAGCACATTGGAGCATATGATGTGACAACTTCAACAGGAAGAAAAATTAC
>JANYCH010000304.1 GCA_025360395.1 Cytophagales bacterium
CCCGATATAAAGCATTAGAAGATAGCGGCTTAAATCATTCAGAAATAATAAAAATATTAAAGAGGCCATCGAAGATTTTAATGTTTACTCAAAATGGTGAAAAAGAAATGGAAATTTCTCCTTTTGATTCCGTAAGATTAATGATTAGCAATTTACAGGTCGGTATGCTGGTGGTTAATCCCAGAAGCGGGAATATACTAGCCTGGGTGGGAAGCCCGGATTATAAGTACTTCCAATATGACCACGTTACTTCACAAAGACAGGTTGGGTCTGTATTTAAACCCATCGTATATGCAAAAGCATTGCAGGATGGGACAGATCCTTGCGAATTTATCTCAAATCAAAAAATTACTTATACCCAATATGAAAACTGGACCCCGCAAAATTCGGAAGACACTTATGAAGGAAAGTATTCTGTTGCCGGGGCTTTGGCCAATTCCATCAATACCATAAGTGTGCAACTTTGCATGCGTTCAGGAATAAATCAGGTAATAGCCCTGGCAAGGCAAATGGGAATTAAGAGCGACCTTCCTCCTAAGCCTTCAATAGCATTAGGAACTGCTGACCTGTCACTCTATGAATTAATGGGCGCATATACAGTATTCGCTTCAGATGGAATCAGAACAGACTTGCAAATGGTCACATCTATAAAAAACCAGGCAGGAAAAGAGATTTATAAAGCTAAAAGAAAGCAAAACCGTGTTTTAGATTCAGAAATTTCAAAGCACATGACCAATATGATGCGAAATGTCATAAATAAAGGAACCGCTTATGAACTCAGGGAAAAATTTGGTTTTAAGGGTGACATGGCTGGAAAAACCGGAACAACACAGGACCACAGAGATGCATGGTTTGTTGGCTACACTCCAAACTGCCTTGCAGGAGTGTGGGTAGGGGCCGATAATCCAGGAATACATTTCAGCAGTATGGAATTAGGAAAAGGTTCAAGGCTTGCCATGCCGGTTTGGGCAAAATTTTTCAGCAAAGCTATGAATGATCCTAAAACAAGAAGGCTAGTTGGCGGATCGTTCCGCTATCCTCTTGATGCTGAATGTGAAATGAAAAAAGAAGATGGATTCTTCACAAAGATGTTCAGAAGAAGACATAAGGAAAGTGATGTTTCAGGAACAGGTATTGGTGGACAACCCAGACGAAAAAAGTTCAGGTTGTTTGGACGAAGAAAGGATGGTTAATTTTTTAAAATACCAGAGTAACAGATCCATCAATTTTATGGTCACTTTTATCCTGGCTACCGTTGAACTCGATAATGTAATAATAAGTACCTGCTGATAAAGTTGAGCCATTCAGCTTTCCATCCCATGGTTCATTATGGCCTAACCTATTCTCATAAACCAAATTCCCCCACCTGTTAAAAACTGTGATTTTGGTACTGGGGTATTTTATAAGACCTTTTATAACCCATGTATCATTTAAACCGTCTCCATTAGGACTGAAAGCATTGGGAATATTGGCAGGAATAAAATTGTAAACCTTGATAGTGCGTGAATTTTTGCAATTGAACTTCTTTGATGATGTGGCTGTAACAATATAAGTTGTAGAAAAATCTTGTTGTTTAGGAACATATACCGGATTTTGGATTGATACATCAGAAGTTAAATTTTTCCTTTCTGCTGGAAACCCGCTGTAATAGAACAGGTTTTCAGTTTTGTCCCAATTAATAATGAGTGAATCAGTAGGATCATATAAAGGGTTGATAATAAGGGGAATTTCAGTTTCCTGGCCTTCAATATACTCAACTTCCAATTCAGGTATTAAAGACAAATCTGGCTTGTCATAAATCTTTACATTCCATGACGATTCATCGGGAACACATGTATTATTGTAAACTTTTAACTTGTATTTTCCTGATGCAGAAGGAGTGTTTAAAATTAATTTCTCAGGTTTACTGCTTTGCTTTATAATTTTACTATCAAGCGACCATTCGTAAGTAATATTCTTGATCTTATTATCATAAGCGTTTAAAACAATAGGAGGATTATTCTCACATATTGTATCACCATTTTGAATTATAGCCGATTTTAATTTTGATACAACATTCAATTTTAGTACTGACGTTTTTGATGAATCCACATACAAACATGGGTAATCAGAATGCACGACTGCATATATTCCAGTTGATTGGTCTGCATTAAATGTGTAAGCCGAATCTAAACTCCTTGGTTTCAGTAATTGATTATTTTCATTGTAAAAACTATATGTAGGATTGTTTCCCACAGCTTTTAAAGGAATAACTTTAAACGTAACGGGTGCACCTTTGCAAGAATTATCATCACCCTTTAAATACACCTGAGGTATAAGGGCAGGCGTTGGGAGAACAGTTAGCCTGGCTACACTTGTAGGACAAGAACCATTATCTATCCTCCATTCTGCTACAAGTGTGTCAATAATTTTATCGAAAGCATTAATTCCTGATACTGGGTTTGTTAGATCAATAGCAGCATAGTCAGGATTTTTCAATATTCTCCAGCCTCCGGTTCCAATTGAAGGCACATTACCTGTCATTTTTTTAGAATTTGAAGTGATGCAATAGTTGATTGTACTAACAGAATCTCCTCCAACCAATGACGTAGTAGGTTTTAAATCAACTTGTAAACTGAATCTTGCAGTATCGCTGTTACAACCTTTACTATTTACTTCAATTACTTTTCCGTTCACAGTTTTATTACCTGCAGTAATACTTATACTATTAGAAAAAGATGGTATATGAGATGAATCGTCACTAATTATCCAGTTAAAAGTACTTGAAGTGTTACCAGTTGCTGTTATCTTTTCTGCTACACCCTGGCAAATTGTAGTTATTGGGGAAACATGTGGTGCGCTTGACATTGTATCAATGTCAAATACAACTAAAGCTCTACCCGTTTCAGAAAAGTCTTTGCTTACAATTTTAGCATAAAGGGTATCACCTTCAACAATATCATGGTTGTCAGGATCTAATATCTTGTTTGAAAGCTTTTTATCACCATACCAGCTGCTCGTGCTGGCACTAGTGTCACTAACTGCTGTATTTAATTGCGATAAGTTATAATCTTTAAACATGGCAGGCTTGCCAGTCTTATATGCACAAAGATCAACAACTGTATCATTTTTGTATAATGCACAAGCTGTTACCAGTATAGAATCGCTTTTACTACAGTTTTTTTGGGTAATGGTTAATATGAAATTACCCAGTGTATTTACTTCCGGGTTGTCAACACTGTCACTAGGTGAAAATACAGTACCAGGAGGACCGGACCATTTATATTTAATATTGTTAGTAGCACTTTTGCCATTTAAAATAGTAGTTTCAGTCAAACAATCTTGCTTTTTATCTTGTCCGGCATCTACCTGAGGAACAATCCCGGAAGTTGTCATATTAACACTTTCTTTCAGAGAGCAACTCCCCTTTTTTGCCTGTAGAAAATATGTTCCAACTGTATTAGCTGAGCTAATTAATGAATCTTTACCAGGATTAAAAATAGCTCCTGAAGGTCCTTTCCATTCATATAAGCTGTCTGATTTTAAATAAGAATACCCTTTTAACGGCGCATAAATATTTCCACAGTTTATATTTGATATTTTATCAACGTAGATACTATCAACAATTATTGGATTCTTGGATTTAACTGTGGCCTGGCACCCTTCCGGGGTTGAAACAATCACATTTGGATAATATATTCCGGCCTTTTTATATACATGCACGACAGAATCCTGTGTAGTCAAAGTATTAGTAGGAGTAAAATCTCCAAAATCCCAATTGTATTTATTGATATTCTGTCCGCGTACGACGGCAGTAAAACTTCCTCCGGAGCAAATTATGGTATCCATTAATTCGAGATTTTCACTAGACCCTTTAATATTTAGCTTTTTAGCAGTCGAATCTTGGCACCCATCCAATCCTTTTACAGTTAGTTTGATGTTATACTGATTGGACTTTTTATAAAAATGATAGACGGTTTTCTGACCTGTTTGAGATGTTTCACCATCTCCGAAATCCCATTTATAATTAGATGTATATTTAGATAAACTTGTGAAAGGAACACTAAAGGTCCCAAGACATTTGGCTGTATCACTTCCAATCTTAAAGGCTGCTATGGGTTTAACCAATTTTACATATGCTGGCTTGTAAGCCGAGTCTATACAACCACCTTTGTCTTTTACTATTAAAGTCACTGTATATGACCCGGTATCAGCGTAAGTTATCCTTCCTGTAAACCCTTTAGAAACTTTGCCGTTACCGTATTTCCATGTATACTGGTTTGTATCTAGTACCCTGGCAAGTGATGTATTTTTAAATTCTATATTGAATTTACCACATCTTAAAGTATCTGTGGTACTGAACTTTACTTGAGGCACATAAGAAGTTACATTAGAATCCTTTGTATCAACACATCCCTCACTATCTTTTATAGTCAACCTAACCTGAAAATTTTGGTAAGATTTGGTATTCTTATAGTTATGAGGTACGTCCGCATTTGTTGTAAATACTGCAGAGGTATTGTCCCCAAAAGACCATTTCCATTCTGTTATCGTAGTGCCTGACGTAATTAATGTTCGGTTAAGGTCCGTAAAATTCACATTAAAATCTGTTACATTGCAAAAACGACCTTTGTCAATCCTGAATTGTGCATCAGGAGCCTTTACTTTTATTTCTGTTTTTTGTTTTAATGAATCCCTACAGCCAAACTTATCAACTATAGTTAACATTGGGCGAAAATTCCCCCTCCATCTGTACAAATGGGAGGTATTTCCATTGCTATAAAAACCTGTAGTATCTTTTATTTTGTCATTATGGATAGTATCCTTTGTTGAATAATCGCCATAGTCCCAGTAATACTTATTGATTTTGCTTGAATCAATCCCAATAGTCTTGAATTTTACGGAAGTATTTTTACAAAATTCCATTTTGTCTTCTTCAAAATTGGCTTTTTCATTGACCACTACAACACGTACACCATGCTCTATTAGATTCCCTAATCCGTCTTTCAACTTAACCGTCACTATAAATTTCTTCTTGGAAGTAGGAGTCTTGAAAGTATAACCAAAAGGGTTTGAAGAATTGTTTAATATATCCCCATCCATATTCCATGAGATAATCGTTGCATTTAAGGTAGTGTCCTTGAAAACAAAAGAATACTTTTGATTACAATCAGGTACTTTTTTGACTTCAATAGCACCTTTGATCCCGTTGTTTGTTGTGATCGTAGAATCTCCATCTACATCGCAATACTGGTCAACAAATATTTTTAAAGAATCAGATTGCGCTATACAACCTTGTTTTGTACTTGCCTTCACAGTCAGAAAAAAGTTGCCGGCAGTATTATAAACAGCTCCAATACTGTCATTTGGACTGGAGATTTTGTTTATCCCATCTCCAAGGTCATATGTAAAATCTGTAATACTGTCGCCCGAACTTGCTGTTGATTTTATTCCTAAAGCGAATGGCATACAACCACTTTGAGATGTTGCTTTGATAAGTATTTTGGGAATAGCAATGGCAATATTAACTGTATCTACATTTTCACATCCATTATTACCTTTCGCTGTCAGAGTTAAATAATATTCTCCAAGAGAATTATAGGAGTGATTAACATTGCTAAAATCATTTTTTGAAACTATTGGAGAACCGTCACCAAAATTCCATTTATAGCTTGAGGCATTTGTTGAAATATTTTGTGCATTAATAACAAGAGGTGCCACACATCCACCTTTATTATCAACCTTAATGCCAGCTTTAGGTGAGGATAAAACATTTATAAATTTAATCACCGTATCGCTTTTACATTGAGATGTTTTGTTAAATGCAATAAATTTGACTTTCCAGTTCCCTGTTTTTTGAAAAATATGGTTGGTATTAACGGTATCTACAAACAGATTTTCATCTTCAAAATACCACCGCCCTGTATCTGCAATCCCAGAAAGGTCGTTTTTAGGTATAAAAGCTAACTTTTCAAAAGCACATATTTGCGTTGGCATATCAAAATCAGCTACAGGCTTACCTATAATCAGGTTATCTTTTGCTTCACTTTCAGTAAATCCAGTACAAGCTCCCGTGTTATTTTTGGCCGTTATTTGAATTTTATAATTTCCTGCTTTTGAATATTGATGGGTAAATGTATTGGCGTTTTCAAGTAAGGTTG
>JANYCH010000315.1 GCA_025360395.1 Cytophagales bacterium
TTCCTGAGACCAAAATGAGCTTAATGTAAAATAAACATTAGCATTCTGAGAACTTTTTACCTAGATTACATGTATTAACTTAAAACCTAAAGCATGAACAACCCATTTCATAGATCCACTGGAGCAAGAGTTATTACTGCAAAATTAGAATACAAAGACATCTGGAAAGAATTATTCAACAAGAACGGTCTGGGATTTTTCCCTCTGCTGGTTTTGGCAATAGAAAAATATAAAAAAGGGAGATCTTAATCTCCCTTTTTTTTGCTTAATTTTTACAAGTGACTATTTGCAGTCGTAAAATAAGTTATAAGAAGAAGAATAATTGCGTTGTTTTATTCCCAAACTCTCTGGAATACTATGTAAGTTTACCTTATAATGAAATTGAGAGATCTCATGTTGCAAGCTATCATTTTCAATGGACGACATTCTCTTAATTGCTTTTTTTGACAATTGGCCCCAATTGAATGCAGAATGCAAACGTTGAAAACACGTTGCTTGAAATATTAATAAATCTTCTTGATAAAAAGGGTTAACAACTTCCTGATAATATTCGTATTTATATCGGTAACTATAATTATAAGTTGAGTCTATGTCCCCCGCATTTATTTTATAAGATGATTCTATCAAGCTTCCATCTATATCATATAAAAAATCTATTTTGAATATTCGTTTTCCTATTGCATAAGTATTTTCTGCATGAGATAGCTTCTCCCCATCATAAGTGTAAATAATGGTATCTTCTATTGTAGTTTCGAGTGGGCCTCTCGAAAGTTTCATTACACAATATTTAATATTATTTTCCTTATAATAATAGTAGTATTTTTCAGTAGGGGAATTAATAATTATGGGCTTATCACCATCATAAGTAATTTCAATAGAAGTATTAGACGCGGATCTTATTTTGACTAAATTCTCTTCAGAATAAAGATAGCCATAGTATACATTTAAGATATTTGATTTATTCTCATATAATGGCTGGATACTAACAATTTTGCACTTATTAGCATTTGTTAAACTGTTACTAAGGTTAGAATTGATTGATTCTTTCTTTTTGCATGAGGATGAAATAATTATCAGGCAAAGATTTATAACAAAAATGTACCTCATTTTAAAATTGTTCTCAGCAATTTACAAAAGTCAGCTTTAAAACCCAAATATTGGTTTTATCAATTAAAACATTATTAGTCAAATTGTTATGATTAACATTCTTTACATTTATATCTTTCAAAGAAGTTATTAAAATACAAAAAATTGGAATTCGATAATTATTAACACTAACAATCTAATTCATGAAAAGAAATAGGTTCATTTTGGCATATTTTTTTATTCCCCCTGAATAAAAAAAAATAATTTTGAACATTCAACATAAAAATGTTGCTTTTGAAGATTATAAATTTCCAAAGGCACTTACAGGAATTGAGGGACTTGATGAATTAACAAATGGTGGTTTCCCACAAGGCAGGCCAACTTTAATTTGTGGAAGCGCCGGTTGTGGCAAAACCCTCATGGCTATGGAATTCCTCATAAGAGGTATAACCCAATATAATGAGCCAGGTGTGTTCATCGCCTTTGAGGAAACTGCTGAAGATCTCACTAAAAATGTTGCCTCACTGGGATTCGATTTAGACGATCTTGTATCAAAGAAAATTTTAAAGATCGACTATATTCATGTTGAAAGAAGTGAAATAGAAGAAACAGGTGAATATGATTTAGAAGGCCTATTTATACGAGGATATGCAATTGATTCTATTGGTGCCAAACGAATAGTGCTCGATACAATCGAATCGCTTTTCTCAGGTTTAGATAATCAGGCTGTACTAAGGTCAGAAATCAGGAGGCTTTTTCGCTGGCTTAAAGACAAAGGTGTTACAGCTGTTATTACAGGCGAAAGGGGCGATCAAACTCTTACCAAGCAGGGTCTAGAGGTATATGTCTCTGATTGTGTTATCCTTCTTGATCACCGGATTATAAACCAGATTTCTACCAGAAGACTTCGAATTGTAAAATACCGCGGAACCGTCCATGGCACGAATGAATACCCGTTCCTTATTGATAAGGACGGCATTTCAGTGCTCCCCATTACTTCTCTGGACCTGGATTTTGATGTTTCAAATGAAATTGTTTCAACCGGGGTCCAAGGCATGGATGAAATGCTCGGTACGGGTGGTTTTTATAAAGGTAGCAGTGTACTTATTACGGGAACTGCAGGTACTGCCAAAACTACATTTGTATCTTCCTTTGCAAACGAAATTTGTAAAAGTGGCAAACGATGCATATTTTTTGCCTTTGAGGAGTCTGAAAAACAATTGCTTAGGAATATGAAACAGGTGGGTATAGACCTCGAACCCCACATAAAAAATGGTTTGCTAAGAATTCAGGCATCACGTCCATCTCTGAATGGTTTGGAAATGCATCTTTTGCAAATCCACAAGCATATTAAAGAATTTTCTCCTGATGCAATAATAA
>JANYCH010000324.1 GCA_025360395.1 Cytophagales bacterium
CCCAAAGGTAAAGTTAACATATTGTTTTTTAGGAAATATTCTTAAAATATCAAGCCAAGAGATTTATGCTCCTATCTTCCAAAAAACTCCGAATCTAACCTCTCTCCTATTCTATAGAGCTTTTCAATTGTTTCATTCAGAAATTCACTTGGCTTGTTCTCAATTTCACTATATTGAAGGTATTGGAATGTAGCGGTTAATTTCCCAATATTAAATTCAATTGTTCCTTTATCACCGGAATTATTAAGTGCCAAAATCTGCATGTGCTTTTGAACCTCAGATAGGTTAAAATAAAGGGATTTTGGGAAAAATTTATTCAACAATAAAAATTCAATACAATTTTTCCTGCTAGGTGAGGTTTTGTAATTTCTACGCAACATATCAAAGCTTTCACAGGATTTTAGCAATGTGGCCCATTGATAGTACTCCATTGATGTATTTATCAACGATGATTCAATCCTTTCTATATCCTCTAGTTTGGAAATAAGTATTCTTGTAATTTGTATTGCTCTTTCAAGATGGATACCTAGATTGATAATTGACCATTCCAGGTTCCTGAAGAGGGTATTATCTATATATCCCTTAACAATAGCACTATTGTCCATAATCAGCATACTAAAATCATAAATATCTTCATCAATGTTAGAATTCATTGAAAAGTCGTTTACAGCATGGTAATATTTATTAATAGACTCCCAAAGTTCGCTTGATAATGTATCCCTGGCTCCTCTGGCATTTTCCCGGCCAAAACTGATATTCGAAATAATAGAAAAAGGATGACTGAGATCTGTTGTTAAAAAGGTCAACACCTCCTCATCTATTAATTTATCGTGTGTTTTTTTATAAATGTTGTCCAATCCTGCCATGCTAAGGATGGATTCCAGAACCATCTCTTTTTTTTGGGCAATTGGTGCATCTAAAGCAGAAAAATATTGTACCCGGGTATATCTTGCCATATGCTCAGCACGCTCAATATATCGCCCCATCCAAAATAAGCTATTCGCAATTCGTGATAACATTTTACTTTAATTAATAATTAAGAATGAATAATTAATGCCCTCTGCCACAACTAATAATCTCCATAATTATTAATTATTAATTGTTAATTATCAATTATTCTTCCAGTACCCAACTATCTTTAGCCCCACCTCCCTGAGATGAGTTTACAATAAGATTTCCTCTTTTCAGGGCTACCCTGGAAAGTCCTCCTTTCACCAGGAATTTCTTATTTTTTCCCATCAAACAATAAGTTCTCAAATCTATGTGCCTTGGTTCGAAACATTCGGTTTCTTCAATAAATGTCGAATGCATGGATAAAGACAAAACAGGTTGTGCTATGTATTTACGCCTGTTTGCTGCTATCAGTTTTTTATAATCGGACAGTTCAGTTTTAGTAGCTTTTGGCCCGATCATAATTCCATATCCACCAGATTCATCTACAGGTTTTATGACAAGATTGTGCATATTTTCAAGCACATATTTATAATCATCGTCCAATTCGCAACGGTAAGTATGGACATTGTTCAGAATTGGTTCTTCATTAAGATAATATTTTATAATGGCAGGAATATAACTGTAAACAGCCTTATCATCTGCGGCACCGCAACCGGGAGCATTCAGTAATGACACATTCCCTTCTTTATAAGCACTTATAATCCCCGAAACACCTAATACCGAATCTTTTCTCCATACTTTTGGATCAAGAAAATCATCATCAACCCTTCTATAAATAACATCCACACGCTTTGGGCCGTGAATGGTTTTCATGTAAACAAACTTCTTGGATACGAACAGGTCCCGGCCTTCTACAAGCTGGATACCCATATTGAGGGCTAAGAATGAATGCTCATAATATGCAGAGTTATACATTCCTGGTGACAAAACCACGCAGGTAGGACTATCTAGCCCTTCGGGAGCGACAGATTGCATAATCTCTAATAACTGTTCTGGATATTCTTCAACAGAATGTACTTTGTAATTTCTCAACAGATTAGGGACTGTTTTTTTCATTGCGATCCTGTTTGCAATGACATAACTAACACCAGACGGGCATCTTACATTGTCTTCCAGAATATAAAACTTACCATCATTGTGTTTAATAATATCTGTACCTGAAACATGGTTGTAAATTCCTCCAACTGGTTTAATGCCCTCCATTTCCTTGAAATAGTACTTAGCACTCATGATAAGTTCAGACGGTACAATTTTATCTTTGAAAATCTTCTTTCCATTGTAGATGTCGTGAAGGAATAAATTGATTGCAGTATTCCTCTGAAAAACACCGCTTTCTAATGTTTCCCATTCCTTATTTGGAATAATCCGGGGAAATAAATCAAAAGGCATTATCCTTTCAACTCCTCTTTGTTCATCAGAATAAACAGCAAAAGTTATTCCCTGGTTATAAAAAGAAATTTTAGCATACTCGCTTAACTCCTTAAAATCCCGAAAGCCAAGTTGATTGAATTGTTTAAATAAAATATTGTAGTGACTGCGGGAAGATGTATCTCCATCAAAAACTTCGTCGTAGTGATCCCCCTCTATTTTGTAAGAAGCAAATACACCTTTAGATTTTTCCTTCTTCATATCTTCCATTTACAAGCAACAAATAAAAAAAACACAACAATTCAAAGCAAAAAGCTCTATTTTTGAACTGGTTTAAGCAAAAAAATCATTTTTTTCCAGATACTAACTTAAAACAAACGCTTAAGAATTCTTATTAGAAATATTCAATACTAAATTCAGTTTGAATTTACATGAACATATTTAACAATTGTATAGAGGTTTATGCGGTTGTGCAAAAATATCCTATATTTTTGCAATCAGCTATCAGAATTTAACAGTTATTGTATGCAATTGTTTCAAAAAACCTTCCGCTTAAAGTCTTATAAAAGGGGATTTCATTTAATCACAAAAGAAATAAAAACTGAGCTACCTGAAATAGCCCAGGTAAAAGTTGGCTTATTACATATATTTCTTCACCACACAACTGCATCATTAACAATCAATGAAAATACCGACCCAACTGTTCGTGAAGATTTCGAATCGCATATTAATGTAATAGTACCTGAAAATGCCACCTATTACAAACACCAGAATGAAGAACCGGATAATATGCCAGGCCATATCAAATCCTCTCTAATTGGTGCAACATTATCTGTACCTGTAACAAATGGAAAATTGAACTTAGGTACCTGGCAGGGCGTTTATCTCTGTGAACACAGAAACAGGGCAATGACCCGTAAAATAACATTAACTTTAATTGGACAATAAACACTAGAAAATGAAAAGGACACTTATTATCGTAGGAATTTTATTAGTTGGAGTATTTATTATTTACAGAATGTTTGCCGGATCGTACAATACGATGGTAGACAAACAAGAAGGTGTATCTTCTGCATGGTCACAGGTTCAAAATGTATACCAAAGACGTTTAGACCTTATTCCAAACCTGGTAAATACAGTTAAAGGTATGGCAACAAGCGAAAAAGAAACATTTGAAGCCGTAATAAATGCCAGGGCCAAGGCTACAGCAGTTAACGTAGATGCGAGCAAGCTTTCACCAGAACAAATCAGTAAATTTCAGGCAGCACAGGGAGAACTTTCCCAGGCATTGGGTAGGTTAATGGTTGTATCAGAACAATACCCTCAATTAAGACAAAGCGAAGGTTTTCTTAACCTGCAGGCTCAATTAGAAGGTACAGAAAACCGCATAGCAATTGAAAGGATGAAGTTCAATGAAGTGGTTAAAGACTATAATACTTTGATCCGCCAATTCCCTAATAACCTTATGGCCGGAATGTATGGATTTGAGAAAAAAGGCTACTTTGAAGGAGACGCCGCTGCGCAAACCGCTCCTAAAGTTCAGTTTTAATTATGGCTGCTGATTTCTTTTCTACGTCACAAAAGGAACTGGTCCTAAAAGAAATTAAGGAAGCAGAACTAGATACTTCTGGAGAAATTCGAGTACACATAGAGAATCATTGCAAAGGAGGAAATGCTTTGGAGAGAGGCATTGAACTACTGTACAAATTAAAAATGACAGAAACAGCACAGCGTAATGGTGTGCTGTTTTACCTTGCCATAAAAGATAAAAAGTTTGCCATAATCGGTGATGAAGGAATCAACAAAAAAGTACCGTCAGACTTCTGGGACCAAATTAAAAATGACATGTCCATCAGTTTTAAAGAAGGGAAGTTTACGGAAGGTTTAAGTAAAGGGATTGACGAAGCTGGCAGACAGTTAAAAACACACTTTCCTTTTAAATCAGATGACCAAAATGAACTCTCGGACGAGATTTCTTTCGAATCAAATTAACATCAGGAAGTGAAAGCTAAATTAATAATAGTTGTATTTTTTGCATTCATCCTGAATGCCTGGTCACAAAACATACCCGAAAAAACAAATCCACCCAGATTAGTAAATGATTTCGGTAACCTCCTATCAGAAAGCGAAGAAGGTGTTTTGGAAAAGAAGCTTCTGAATTATCAGGATACTACATCGAACCAAATAGCAATTGTAACTATTACCAGCCTTGAAGGATATGACATTGAAAGCTATTCTTACAAACTCGCCTCTGATTGGGGAATAGGACAAAAAAACAAAAATAACGGCATTCTAATCCTAGTCGCTGCCCAGGAACATAAAATGAGAATTGAAGTTGGTTACGGCCTTGAAGGTGCAGTTACTGATGCTGCTACCAAACAAGTAATACGGGAAGTGATGAAACCTGCATTTAAACAAAACAACTATTATGGTGGATTGGATCAGGCAACTGACTATATCATAAAATTTGCCTCTGGTGAATATAAGGCTGATCCATCAAATAGCCAGGAAAAAGGCGGAGGAAGAGCTTTAATTTTCATTGTCATCATCATCATTTTTATTAGTATCTCTTTTATCTCGAAGGTTAACCGGGTAAGAGGTTCACATATTGGCAATAGTTTAAGTCTATGGACAATTCTTTCTTTGTTAGGTTCCGGAAATAACCGAGGTGGAGGTGGCTCTGACAGTGGAGGAGGATTCGGAGGATTCGGAGGCGGAGGTTTTGGAGGGGGCGGATCCAGCGGAGATTGGTAGCCAGTAGTACTTGTATTTAGTACTTGGTACTTATATCATTACGTTTTTGAAACGGTAAAAAAGATATTTTTATTGAAGAACAAAGAGAATCGAAGAGCAAATTAATAGTCTTTGAATTGCCTTCCGTTACCTACCTAGATTACCTGTAAATCAACATGCAAGGCCAATAAAACCAGTATAATCAAACCAACTATTATCCTGTAATATCCAAATGCTTTAAAACCATGCTTGGTTAAATATCCGATAAAGAATTTTATTGCAGCAATGGCGACTATAAAAGCAATGATGTTCCCGAATACCAGCAAAGGAATTTTATCTGTTGATTCCATAATCAATTCTTTTTCGTCCCAGATACTTTTAGCTGTAGCAGCAAACATAGTTGGGACTGCCAGAAAAAAGGAAAACTCTGCAGCAGTTTTTCTAGTCAATTTTTGAGTTAATCCTCCAAAAATAGTTGATGCTGACCTTGAAACACCAGGAACCATGGATATAGCCTGAAAAACACCAATAATAAAAGCTGTTTTATAATCTATTTCCTCTTTACCGCTTTTCTCATTCTCGGCAAACCATTTATCTATAAACAAAAGGATAATTCCTCCCACCAAAAGGCTAATGGCTACAACCCAAACATTTTCCAGTAACAGGTCAATTCTCTTTTTTAATAATAAACCTAATATGGCAGTCGGAAGGAAGGCACAAAAAAGCTTGACATAGAAATCCAATCCTTTAAAGAAACGTTGGAAATAAATAACTACAACTGAAAGGATTGCGCCAAATTGAATTGAAACCTCAAAAACCTTCACAAAAGCATCATTCTTGATTCCGAGCAAGGCAGAAGTCAAAATCATATGACCAGTTGATGAAATAGGCAGGAATTCTGTTATTCCCTCAACCACAGCAAGTATAAAAGCTTGTAGCCAAGTCATGCTTGTTTAGATTTTGTAAATATTGCAAAGAATGGGATAATGAAACCAATGCATACAATGATTGGGCCTAAGGTGATTCCTAAAAATCCGAAACCATATTGCTCTTTGTCAAGACTCATAACGATGAACCCAAACAACAAAACTGCAATACCGATGATCAAAAGTGTATAATTCCTTTTACCGAAAACCAATTTATTCTCTTCCATATTAATTTATTATTAGCAAAAATATGATAATTAAAACAATAACTATTTTGATGGTACTTTTTCCTTTTTTATATATCCCAGAATTTTTAACATAGAATCACTTTCCTGCTCTTTGGCAAAAAGTTTAGTTATTACTTCCCCATCTTCATCTCTGTCAATCAAAACATGTTTTGGGGCAGGGATAAGACAATGCTGAATACCACCGTATCCACCAAGTGATTCCTGGTAAGCACCTGTGTGAAAAAATCCTATATATTGCTTCTTGGGGTCATTATCGTTTAGAACGGGCAAATAAATATCAGCTGAATGGGCATCGGTATAATAATAATCCTGGCTATCGCATGTTAGGCCGCCTAGATGCACCTTTTTGTATTTTTTATCCCAATGGTTTACAGCAAGCAAAATGAATTTCTGATTAATTCCCCACATGTCCGGAAGATTTGTGATAAATGATCCGTCAATCATGTACCAAACCTCTTTGTCATTTTGTAATTTTTGGTCTAGCAAAGAATAAAGAACTGCTCCACTCTCTCCTACTGTAAACGAGCCGAATTCGGAAAAGATATTAGGTTCCGGTACCCCATTTTCTGTACATACCTCTTTGATAGTATCTATAATCTGATCTACCATGAATTGGTAATTGTATTTAAATTCCAAACTTGTTTTTATTGGAAATCCACCACCAATATCAATAGAATCAATTGTCGGGCAAATTTTCCTCAGTTCACAATAAGTATTTAAAAAGTCAGTAAGTTCTCCCCAATAATATGCGGTATCTTTTACCCCTGTATTGATGAAGAAATGAAGCATCTTAAGGGAAAACTTAGGATTGTTTTCTATTTTCTCCTTGTAAAGATTGATGATATCATTCTGTCTTACTCCTAAACGTGAAGTATAAAATTCAAACTTAGGCTCTTCATCTGAAGCGAACCTGATCCCTACATTACAGTGATTTGTTATGGCTGCATCGTAAGAATCTATCTCCCTGATGTTGTCAAGAATTGGGATAACGTTAGTAAACCCTTCATTGATAAGTTCGCTCACATATTGTAGGTACAATGGCCTTTTGTATCCATTACAAAGTATAAAAGTGTCTTTATCAATTTTTTTCTGGTTATATAGTTCCCTTAAAATAGGAATATCATAAGCAGAAGAGGTTTCGACATGCACGTCATTTTTCAATACTTCGTTTAAAACAAACTCAAAGTGTGAAGCTTTTGTACAGTAGCAATAAGTATAGGAGCCGTTATAATTGGATTTCTGCATTGCATTTTTGAAATAACGCTTAGCATCCTGGATGTTATGGCCAATTTTAGGCAGGTATGTTAGTTTTAAAGGTGTTCCGTATTCTTTGATAATTTTCATCAAAGGGACCCCATGAAAATAAAGCTCATTATTGATTACAGTAAACTCCTCTGTAGGAAAGTAAAAGGATTGTTCAATTAAGTCAATGTACCTGTCGCGTCTTGCCATTCTAAATATTATCGGAAATACAAAATTGGTTCAGAGAAAGATGTTAGACAAGCATTAACAAAGTTATATTACTGTTAACAACATAATTTTCCAGAAAATGGTATTAAGAAACGATAAATTGGGTTTTATGGATTATTTAAATCAGGAATTCAGGAAATGTATAACTGATTCAACAAATTCTTTTGGCTTTTCAGCTTGCACCCAATGCCCAGCCCCTGCAATGGTCTCAATCTTACTATTGGAAAATAAGGAGCTAATTATAACCCTGTCATCTTCTTGTATGTATCTTGATTTTTCCCCACGGAGAAATAATGTAGGTTTGTTAAATGGTCTTCCAGTATTTTCAGTGCCAATATTTTCAATATTTTTTATGATATCCTTTAAATTCATGCGCCAATCAAACCCTCCGGATTCTGTTCTA
This sequence comes from Cytophagales bacterium, assembly GCA_025360395.1. Classification (GTDB taxonomy): domain Bacteria; phylum Bacteroidota; class Bacteroidia; order Cytophagales; family UBA9547; genus UBA9547. The sequence goes on from JANYCH010000324.1 coordinate 8,103, forward strand.
TATAAGTTTTTCAACAAGAACTGCCTTACGCCTACTTCGGGCAAATGAGGTAACATGGCTGCTTCCGCTTGTTCCCTTGATTTAAGGTTAACCAGATCAACAGCACTTAATCCAGCAATAACATCCTGATGGTGAGGTGTATAATATCTGGGAGAAATATCAACAACTATAAGCTTTGAGACAAGGTCAGGATGGGTTAGTGCCAATTGTATGGCTGTTTTACCACCCATTGAATGGCCGAGAACAAAAGGGCTATCTAAATTATACCCTTCAATAAATTCAACCAAATCGGCTGTCATTGAAGGATACGAATGTTCTGCGGAGTGTGGGGAGCGTCCATGATTACGCTGATCAAGGACAAAAACCTGAAAGTTTTCAGCCAAAGGCTTAGTGACTGTTACCCAATTATCTCCGGAACCAAACAAACCATGAAGTATTATTAATGGTCTACCTTCTCCTGCCTGTCTGAAATTAAGCTTCATTCAAGGAAGAATTTACTTACATATTTTATTGATGTCGGCAAGAGCTTCTTTCATTCCAAAATGTAAGGCAGAACGGAAATCATCGCAAGCCGCCTGTTTATTTTTGAGCTGTATTTTGCACTGGCCACGGTAATAAAATGCAGCAGGCTCTTTAGGATTCATTTTCAATGCCGCATTGAAATCTTCAAGAGCGCCTTTATAATCTTTCAATTCCATCCTTATCTGAGCCCTATTTTGGTATGCAGACGGCTCATTGGGTGTCAGATTTATTACTTTGTTATAATCCTCATAAGCACCTTTAAAATCATTCATAAAAGTTTTGGCCACTCCACGGTTATTATAAGCTTGAACTTTATCAGGAATTAATTCAATTGCACTCGTAAGGTCTTCTATAGACCCTTTATTGTCATTTGCCTCACTTTTCGCATTTCCCCTGTTATTATAATATTCATAAAGATTGGATTTCGGGTCAATTGTGGCCATTTCTATTGCTTTGCTATAATCCTGAATTGCACCAGGAAAATCCTTCATGCTATATTTTATATGCCCACGGGCATTATAAGCTCTGGAACTTTGTGGAAACCTTGATATTGCAGCGGTTATGTCTTTTAATGCATTTGGATAATCTTTTAAAAAGCCTTTTGCTTCACATTTTTTGATATATGCATCTTCATCATTAGGATTAACCTTTATGGCAAGATCGAATTCATTTATAGCTTCTTTATAGCTTTTAGAGGAGAAATACGCATATCCGTTGAAAAAATTTATATTAGAATCTCCTGGGGCAAGTCTCAATACTTTAGCAAAATCCTCGTGGGCACCTGTAAAATTTCCAGTAACAGACCGGACATAACCTCTTGTAATCAATGCTTCATTAAATGCTGCATTTATTTGAATTGCGTTATCAAGAAACACAAGGGCACTATCTAATTTACCTGCACCATAATAAGCCTTTCCCATACAAAATACAGCATCCTGATTTTTGTTGTTTTCTTCTAACATTTTTTTGCAAATACTTAGGGAAGGAATGTAATGTACCCTTTCAAAACGGTTTTTACAGGCATCAAAAAACGATTCGATAGGTTGGGATATAGAATCGAAAGAAATGATTAAAGGTAAAATAATAGCAATGATCCTATTATTCATAAGCTGTGGATTTTAGTAATACAATTATCGGAATTTTTTCTGTTGCGTCCTTGTCAATTTTTTAATAAGAATGCCATTACAAAATATTTCATAAAAAAATTACTATTTCTCCTCGTTTCTAATAACCGTTGTGATTTCATTGAGTTTATTTACTTTATACTCAAAGTCTCCTTTCAACTTTTCCCTCACAGCCTTCAAATTATTTAATAGATTTTGAGTTCCTTCAGGGATTATTTCTTCAAACATTTCTCTTAATCGTTTGGCCATAGTAGGAGATTGACCATTTGTAGAAATGGCAATTTTTAAATCGCCTTTTTTAACCACCGAACTTAAATAGAAGTCGCACAAATCTGGTGTATCAGCAATGTTGGATAAAATTTTGCGGCTCTTAGCGGCGTTTCGCACCTGAATATTAACCTCTTTGATACTGGTTCCGGCTATAACAAGATCCATATGTTCCAGGTCACTATCCTCAAAAACCTTATATACCAAAATAACATTGGGGAAATCTGAGGATAAACTTACGATCTCCTCCTTAATTTCTGGAGCAACTAACTTGATTTTTGCTTCAGGTGAGTTAGTAAGCACGGCTGTTATCTTCTCCAGGCCCACGTATCCCCCACCTACAATTAAAGTATTTAGATTTTCTAGTTTCAGAAAAATTGGAAACAGGTTATTCATATTAACGTTTCTGATCGACTGATCTTAAGTAAATCTGGAATTCTGAACCTTTACCTAAATTGCTTTCAACGACTATATAACCTCCATTATTATCGACTATTTTTTTCAACAGATAAAGTCCAATTCCTGTTCCCTCAACATGTTTTTCCAAACGGGTAAATTGGGTGAAAATAAAATCCTTTTTATCTTCTGCAATTCCTAAACCATTGTCCTTAACTGTTATCTTAATAAAATTCTTTTCTTTTTCAGTGGTAATGGAAATATTAGGAATTCTTTCTTTTGACCTATATTTTATTGAATTACTTAAAAGATTATATACAATACTTCGTAAGTTTTTCCGTGAGAAACTCATTTCCTCTACTTGCAAATCTAGATGAATTTTCGTGTTGCTTGTTTCTATCTGATCTTTTAAGATTAATTTAACTTCTTTAAATATGGTTGGAAAATTAACCATTTCAATATTTTCCTGATAGTTCCCTTCAATCTTGGTTATTTCTGTGAGTTCGTCAATAATACTTCTCATTGACTTTACAGATGTATCCAGCATTTCTGTTACATTTTTATGATCATCCTCATCTTCCCAGTTATTCAAAGCATCTATTAAAGATTCTATATTGGCAAGAGGAGCTTTTAAGTCATGTGATACAGAATAAATAAAGGTTTCATGTGCAGAATTGAGCATTTCTAACTCTTTCATGTCTCTGATCCTATCTGTTACATCTATGAAAGTAATTATCACACCATTGGCTTTGTTAACTTTATAATCTATATAAGGAATAATATTCATTTGAAACCATCTGGAATCAGTGGTTTGGATTTCTTTTTCCAAAATATCGCCAGTTTCAATTACCTCATTAATATTCTCCATTATAGTAGAATACCTGATATTATCAACCAAATCTTCCATTGGTTGCCCAATGTGCTCCTTAGTAAACTGAAATTGTTTCATCGCAGGAGGTGTATACTTCCTGAGTATGAGGTTAGAATCCACAAAAAGTTGGGGAATAATTGTATTTCGAAAATAATTTTCTAACTCCTCGTTAAGCTCAATTAACTTGGATATCTTTTTAATTTCTTGAGGAGAATTATTCATTTTTTTGGCTAATTAATTATATTACTTAACCTGCAGGACAATAATAATTAAAAAAAAGATGATAAACTTCTAAAAATTAAAGCTGGCTTTTAGGCCAGCTTAATTTTATAAATATGGATGTAAATGAATACTACTTTTCTATTTGCTGTCTCATGCACCATAATTGGTCTTCATGTAAAGCCAATTGCTGTCGTAAGAAATGGAATACATCAGGAAAATCAGATTCGTTAAAAGAAATAAATATTCCCACAATTTGCTCTTTCAAATCAAGATGCAACCTTACAATTTCTTTAGCTCTGTCTACCCATCCAGTGTAGCTTATAACTTCACAAGGAGTTACTATGCTTGCAATATTGATGCTGGAGTTTTCAAGATCCCTAATATGAAGGGTGTAATGATTTATAGTAGTCATTAAATCATCAGAAAAAACCTCGCAACAATCAATAACTTCATTGAAAGCTGGCCTTTTAAGAGTGTTAGCAAGAAATTTCAATTTCAACATCAGTTGGTATTCATTGTTTGCCAATCCTTTTAACCTATTTGACAATTGTTGCTTATACAATGTTTTAGATTGTAAACCAGAATCATATTTAGATACAGTTCCAGTTGCTGGGGATTTGACTAACATTGAAGCCTTCATCTGAGATAAATTTATATTTATCATCCAAAATAATGATGCCATTCCTATTTTATTGAGTCATTTTTCTCCTTATGTTTTTTAAAGATGTTCAAAATCTTTCTTTCTTTCTTCTCTCCTGCTGAGTCAGTTTTTTCACCTTTTGCTTTCTTTTTATAATAACCTCTTAGCAAGAAACTGTGTTTTGCTGCTTCCATGTTTTCCGAAAGCCCTCCAGAGGCACTTTTAAGGTTGTTTACAACGCCCTCAATATTGTCGGCAAATCTTTCATCATTAAGTATGCGTCCTATAATTCCCTTTTTAGAGTTCATTTTCACACTGATGTCGGCAATATTGGAGGTTATTCTTTCTGCGTTATATGCAGTCCTTGAAAGGCTTGCAAGCAATTTTCCTGTGTCGAGTGGTTTTATGGTTGACAATAATGCACCATCCTTTACAATGGTTGTGTCGGGAGTACCTTTCACTATGTTTATTACTTTATCGCCCATTAAGCCATCAGAACCGATTGACAATTGTGCATCGCTTTTAATAAATTTCTGGGCTTCCTTCTCTACAATTAGTGAAACCTTAACTAAACTGTCACTAATGATTTCGACAGAAGTGACTGTTCCTACCTTTATACCCGCCAGGCGGACATTATTTCCTTCTGTCAACCCACTTACATCCCCAAACATTCCGTTTAATGTTATAGTGGAGGAAAAGAGATTTTTATTCTTCCCAATAAAGAATAAAAAAAACAGCAGTACTAATATACCGGCAGCGACAAACGCGCCTAATTTCCATTTTGAAGTCGTAGATTCTTTCATGTTAAGCTATTATTAAGAAGTGAAAAAAGATTTTATAAATTGGTCCTGGGAATTTTTTAGTTCGTCATAAGTTCCTTCAGCAATATCCTTACCTTCATTTAGGATAATTATTCTGTTGGAAGTTAATTTTGCACATTCCATATCGTGTGTTATGATAATGGCGCTCGTTTTAAACTTCTCCTGAAGAGAGAGAATTAACTCACTTATTTCACGAGAAGTAATTGTATCAAGACCGGTTGT